>JBBSQO010000108.1:0-6844 GCA_038244025.1 Propionibacteriales bacterium | reverse complement strand
GGTTACCTGCAGGGTGATCATCTGGGTTTGTTGCCGGGGCCGGGCACCGATGCCAACGATGCCCGGGTCTATGTGCCCGGTGAGGACGACGTCCGCAAGATCGACTGGGCCGTTACCGCGCGGACCACGGTGCCGCATGTCCGCGACACGATGGCCGACCGGGAGCTGGAGGTGTGGGCCCTGCTCGACGTCACCCCGTCGATGAACTGGGGCACCGAGGGGGTCACCAAACGCGACCTGGGCATTGCCGCCGTTGCCACCATCGGGTTCCTGAGCCAGAAGATGGGGGACCGGTTCGGTGGCTACATCATGCGCCCGGAGGCTATGCGCCGGTTGCCGGCCCTGTCTGGTCGCAGCGCCCTGTACGGGTTGTTGCGCAAGATGCTTCAGGAACCCATCGTCGAAGACCATGCCAGCGGCAACTTCGACCTGACCGCCGGCCTGGACCAGCTGTCGCGTACCCAGCGCCGCCGCGGGCTCCGGGTGGTCGTCTCCGACTTCCTGACGCCCGGCGACCATGAGCTCGATCCCAATGTCGAACCTCCCTGGGAGCGAGCTGTGCGCCGGCTGGCCGTCCGCAACCAGGTGCTAGCCATCGAGGTGGTGGACCGCCGCGAGGTGGAGTTTCCCGACGTCGGGGACCTGCTGATCCGGGACCCGGAGACCGACTTCGAGCGGTACGTGAACACCTCCGACGTTGATGCCCGGGCCAGGATGGACGCAGCCAGTGCCGCTCAGCGGGAACGAATCCGGATCTCCCTTCGTCGGGCAGGTGTCGGGCACATCCAGCTGCGGACCGACCGTGACTGGGTCCAGGACATTGCCCGGTTCGTGCTGGCCTATCGTCGGGTGGCCAGCATGCTGCATGCGCCACCGCAGGGAGTGAGCCGATGAACCCCGTACCGATGGACCCAGTGCTGATGAGAACGTACTGATGAGAACGTACTGATGAGAACGTACTGATGAGAACGTACCGATGACAGCGGTACCGATGTTGTCGTTCATGGACCCCGGCCGGCTGTTCATCCTGCTGATCATCCCGCTGCTGGTGGCGGCCTACATCTATGCCAGCCGGCGCAAGAACCGGCGGGGGATGCGGTTCACCAATACGTCGGTGCTGAGTGTGGTTATCCCCAAGCAGTCCCAGTGGCGGCGACATGTTGCGGTCGCGCTGTCGCTGCTCAGCCTGGTCTCCCTGACGATGGCGGTCGCCAGGCCGAAGACCCAGGTCAATGTCCCGCGGGAGCGGGCCACGGTGGTGGTGGTGATGGACGTGTCGCTGTCCATGCAGGCCACCGACGTCAAGCCGAACCGGTTGGCCGCGGCCAAGAAGGCGGCGAGTGCGTTCGTCACCTCTTTACCGGACAAGTTCAACGTCTCACTCGTCTCGATGGCCGGCAGCGCGTCGGTGCTGATCCCCCCGACGCAGGACCACCGCGCGGTCGACCGGGCCATCCAGGGTCTCAAGCTGCAGGAGTCGACCGCCATCGGCGAGGGGATCATCGCCGGCCTGCGCGCACTGGAACAGGCACCCAAGGACCCGAAGAACCCCAAGCAGGCAGCTCCCGGTGCCATCGTCCTGCTGACCGACGGGACCAACACGGTTGGCCGGGCGCCGGAGCAGGCCGCGGCCGAGGCGCGGGACCGGAAGGTGCCCATCTACACCATCGCGTACGGGACCGAGAACGGTTATGTCGACCTGGAGGGCAAGCGCTACCTGGTACCGGTGGATCACGACCTGATGAAGAAGGTTGCCGAGATGACGAACGGAAAATACTTCGCGGCAGCGGATGAGAAGCAGCTCGAGCAGGTGTACAAGAACATCAAGTCCGCAGAAGGCTATGAGAAGGCCGACCGGGAGATCACCGCCCGGTTCGCCGGGTACGGGGTCGCTTTTGCCGTCCTAGCCGCGCTGGGTGCGGTGTCGCTGGCGGCGAAGTGGCCATGATCGGACTGCCGCTCCGACCGGTGTCCGGCGGCCCCGGCGAAGCAACCGGCGATGAGCTCCGATGCAGTATTCTGGACCTCGACATGACCTTGATCACCACGTCTGCTGCCAGTCTGGACCAGCAATGACCCTCTCAGTTCCTGTATTGGGGCCCATCCCGATGTTGGCGTTTCTCGCCCCGAACCGGCTGTGGTTGCTGTGGCTCATCCCGGTCATCATGGGTCTCTACTACTGGCTGGCGACCCGCCGCAACCGCCGCAACATGGCCATCCGTCAGTCCAGCACCCTCGATCTGGTGGTCCCCAGGGAGTCCCGCTGGGTCCGGCATGCGGCCGTCGGCCTGTCGGTGTTGAGCCTGGCGGCGTTGACAATGGCGTTTGCCAAACCCAAGGCCGTGGTGGAGGTCCCCAGGGAGCGGGCCACCATTGTCGTCGCAATTGACGTGTCGTTGTCGATGGAGGCCAACGATGTGGCTCCCAACCGGATTGAGGCGGCCAAGTCTGCCGCCAAGGACTTTGTCACCTCGCTACCGGCGAAGTACAACGTCGCACTGGTCTCCTTTGCCGGTACGGCCACCACCGTGGTGCCGCCAACGCTCGACCGGGGTCCGGTGACGGCGGCCATCGAGAACCTGGAGCTGCAGCCGTCCACCGCGATCGGTGATGGCATCTTTACCTCCCTGGCGGCACTTGCCCAGGTGCCCCCCGACCCGCGCCATCCGGATGCGGTTGCGCCGGCCCGGATCGTGCTGTTGAGCGATGGCAAAACCACCATTGGCCGTCCGGCTACCGAGGGTGCCAAGGCAGCCAGGGACCAGAAGGTGCCGATCTACACGAGTGCGTACGGAACAGAGAACGGCTACGTCGAGATCAACGGCCGCCGGGAGCCGGTGCCGGTTGATCACGCCGAACTTGCTAATGTAGCCAAGATTTCCGGTGGCGACGCCTATGAGGCGGGATCTGCCGGGGAGCTGAAAGGTGTCTACAAGGACATCGGTCATTCCGTTGGCAAAGAAAAGGTGGATAAGGAAGTCACATCGCGCTATGCGGGCTTTGGCCTCGGGTTCGCCATCCTGGCCGCCGTCGGCATGATCTCACTCGGCGCGCGCTGGCCCTGACGCTGATGAACTCATCGAACCCAGTCCCATCACACCCAGTCCCATCACACCCAGGCTCCGACCCTGCAGTGGTCGGGTTGCTAGCCGGTTGGGTGGCTGCGGTGCCCGTGGTCGAAGATGTTGAGGCGCTGGCTGCCCTGCGGCAGCGGCACCAGGCAGCTATCCACGGCGCCGCGGCGCCGCAGATGGAATCGGCGGCCGCGGAAGTCACCGGACCCGATGCGGTCAGGTGGCGCCATCTGCTGGTCCGGGACGAGACGGGCACGATCCAGGGATCGGCCAGCGTCCACGACCGGGCCAGCGGCCGGGTGCTCGGCTCCGTGACGGTGGACCCCGAGCTGGCGGACGAGATCGCTGATCCGTTGGCCGCAGTACTGTTCGGCTGGGTCGAACAGCAGGCGATCGACCTCGGCGCCGAACGGGGGGCGCAGTCAACCCAGCTCGACATGGGCGCCTACATCGGTGATCACCGGCAACAGCGGTGGCTGACCGCGGCCGGACTGACGCAGGTCCGTACCTGGTGGCAGATGAAGCGCCCCGTCGCGCCGGAAGAAGGAGAGCCCGGAGGGCTGCCCGAGCCGAAGGAGGGCGTGCTAGTCCGTCAGGTGCAGGGCAATGCGGACGAGATGCCCGACGAGGACGACCTCCATGAGGTGCACGACATTCTCGAGGCGGCCTTTGCCGATCACTTCAACCATCACACCGAACACTTCGAGGAGTTTTTGAGCCGGTTGCGGGCAGACCCCGGACATCGCTGGGACCACTGGTGGATCGCCGAACTGGTGAGCACCGATGCCGACGGCAGCCCTGCGGCTGAGCCGGCCGGGGCGCTGGCCGGCGCTGTTGCGCCACGACCGGGTGCCGAGTCGGACGGCAGCTACGTCGAGTATCTCGGCGTATTGGAGTCGGCCCGCGGGCGCGGGGTGGCCAAGTCGCTGCTGCACGCGATCATCGCCGATGCGGCCCGGCTGCACCGGACCTGGGTCGGGCTGGAGGTTGACGCCGACTCGCCCACCGGGGCCGACAAGGTGTACACCAGGATGGGTTTTGTGACGACGGACACGACCCAGTCCTGGCATCGCGACCTGACGGTCGAGGGCGCTGACACCAGCAGCTGAGGGGCTGACGCGGTCATGCTCGGACAACGCAGCCGCTGCGGCGGAGAAGTACAGTGGGGCTCGTGGAGGAGACGAGTGCCGGCGAGCAGAGCGGACCGGCTGAGCAGATTGCGATCAACCTGGACCGGGTCCGGTCGCGGATGGCGCAGGCCTGTGAACGAGCCGGACGGCAACCCGACGAGGTGCGGCTGCTGCCGGTGACCAAAACCATGGGACTGGACAAGATCCGGGCCGCCTATCACGCGGGCTACCGGACGTTCGGCGAGAACAAGGTCCAGGAAGCGGGCGATAAGTGTGCGGAGCTGGCGGACCTGGCAGGCATCCAATGGTCCGTGATCGGCCACCTGCAGACCAACAAGGCCAAGGATGTGGCCCGGTTTGCGCACGAGTTCCAGGCACTGGACAGCCTCAAGGTTGCCGAAGCGCTGGATCGACGGCTGCAGCGCGAAGGGCGCGCCATCGACGTTTTCGTCCAGGTCAACTCATCCGGTGAGGAGAGCAAGTTTGGCCTACCGCCGGCTGAGGTCGAGCGCTTCACCACCTCCCTCGGCCCCTACCAGTCGCTGCGGGTCCGTGGGCTGATGACGCTGGCGGTCTTCTCCGACGACCAGGACCAGGTGCGCGGCTGCTTTCAGCGGATGCAGGAGCTGCAGCAACGGCTCCGCGGCAACGACGCCGCCGTCGGCAGCTATCACGAGCTGTCGATGGGCATGAGTGGCGACTTCGAGCTGGCCATCGGACATGGCGCCACCGTGGTACGGGTCGGGCAGGCGATCTTTGGCGCCCGGCTGCAGCCGAACGACTACTGGCCGGGTAGCACTCCCAGCTGACTCCACCCCGGCGGTAGGCGAAAAGTCGATGAACATAGTGCTCGCAGCCGTTCGCGGTACTCACGCTCGTACCCGGCACTGCCGGAGAAGTTGACATCGAGGACCGCGGAACCGCGGGATGTCCAATACCGCGAGTCAGCGGTCATCATCTCCACGTGTTCGGCGACGGCCAGGATCCGTACGGACTCGTCCTGCGGCCCGCCTATGGCGTGCTGCCGCAGTGAACCTGAGAATCCCACATCAGTTCCAGCACGGGTGCACGATTGAGCGTGGCAGGATCGGCTCGGCCGAAACTGGTGTGGAGTTCTCAGAGTGCCGTCAGCCGGGCTGGTGAAGGTGTGACAAATGGTGCAGAATGGACGTGTTCGTCCCGGTGCCGAGGATGTCGGGGAAGGCAGCCCTCAACCGCCTTGGGAGGAACGATGAGTACGACTCGTGGTGTCTTGTACATCCACTCCGCGCCGTCGGCGCTGTGCCCGCATATCGAGTGGGCAGCGGGCGGTGTCTTTGGGATGCCCATTTCCCTCGACTGGATCAGCCAACCCGTCGAACGTTCCTGCTACCGCACCGAGTATTCCTGGGTGGGCCCGGCGGGGACGGCCGCGAAGCTGGCCAGTGCGCTGAAGGGCTGGCAGCGGATCCGCTTTGAGGTGACCGAGGAGGCGACAGTGGCGACCGGGGCGGTGCGCTACTCCTACACCCCGCAGCTGGGGATCTTCCATGCCATCACCGGTCTGAATGGTGACATCATGATCCCGGAGGACCGGATCAAGCAGGCAGTGGTGAGTGATGCGCTGGGCGGCCAGGACATACTGACCTCGCTGGATGAGCTGCTCGGTCGGCCCTGGGACGAGGAGCTGGAGCCGTTCCGCTATGCCGGTGATGGAGCGCCGGTCCGCTGGCTACATGAAGTCGGCTGAGTCGCTCGTCACTGTCCGGCGCAGGCAGCCGGACCAAGGGTCTAGCGCGGCGCGCCAGGGTCGACTGGCGACTGCCGGGCGCGCATCACCTCCGAAATCGGGTACTTGGCTCCGGCCTCGGTGCTGTCCAGGCTGGTGCTGGGTCCTCGGGCCGAGATTGGCCGCACCTTCCCATCCTCGATCAGCTGTTCCAGAGGTGGCTGGACGAGGGGACTGGTGAGCTTGCGTACCGGTGGTGAGGCCAGCAGCGCGGCGAGTGCGACGGCGGCGAAGCCGATGACGAGGATGCCGAGCGGGGAGTCCGGCCAGCTGAGCAGATTTCTGGAGCGCGCAGCCATGATGACCATACCGTGCAGCAGGTAGATGTACATCGACCACCGGCCGAGGTAGGTCCAGACGAGACGCCGGCGCGGCGTGATGGCCAGGATCGCCACGCTGCCAGCGAGACCGGTGACCAGCGTCAACAGCCGCAACAGCAGTCCGGCGGCGGTGCTGTTCCCCAGCTCGGCAAAGTTCCCGGTGAAATAGAGGGCGTCATTGGAAATGAACCCTTGGGTGCCGACGGCGATGACAGCCAGCATGGCCAGGATGGTCCAGCCGGTGCTGGGGTTGAGGTGCTGCTTGATCATCTCCAGCTGCCGCGGTTGGAGGACCAGCCCGAGGACGAAGAAAGGCAGCAGCACTACTGTTCGGTTGATGGCGAGCATCGAGGGGAGCGGGCCGAGGAATCCCACCCCGATGCTGACCACAATCGATAGCGGCAAGACCAGCGGTACCCGGCGGAGCAGGGGAGTGATGGCTCGCCAGGTAGCCATGGCCACCAGGAACCACAGGGTCCAGGCGGGTTCCAGCGGGTTCCAGCTGAACGGCTTGTGGTCGACCAGGGTGGTCAGCGCTGCCAGCAGCGCCTG
>JBBSQO010000107.1:0-6919 GCA_038244025.1 Propionibacteriales bacterium | reverse complement strand
GGGCAGCGGCCGCGCCCTGCTGAATCTGGGCAAACCGGTCCGGCGGGTGGACGCTGTCGGCCTCCCGGCCCAGGGTGGCTCGGAGTCGATCCGTGATGTCCCGATCCCCCGCATCCGACCAGTTCACGATGCGGTCGTCATCGTCGGGATACCCTGGCGGGGTGTTCATGTCGTGGGCCCATCGTGGTCTGCCAGGGCGGTGCGGAGCGCGGTAACTCCCCGGTGGGAGTGGGATTTCACCGCGCCACGGCTGATGCCGAGCGTGTCGGCGATCTCGGCTTCGGAGGCGTCGGAGTAGTAGCGCAGCACCAGCACTTCCTGCTGGCGGCGCGGCAGCGTACGCAGCGCCGCCAGCACCTGGGCATCGGACTCGCGTCGCTCGGCGATCTCGCCTGGTCCGGGCGGCTCCGGTGGCGCTGGTTGGCGATATTTGACGGTGACCTTGCGGTGCCGGTGGGCGGACCGGCAGCCGTTGACCACGCTGGACCGCAGATATCCGGCGGCGTCTGCCGCCTCGGCAAAGCGCCCCAGTCGCCGGTAGATGCCGATGAAGGCTTCCTGGACGATCTCTTCGGCCGCGTCGGTCGAACCCAGCAGCAAGGTGGCCAGCCGCACCATGACTGCCCAGTAGTCATCGTAGAGCACCCGCAGCATCGCGTCGGCGGCACTCGGCACCGCGTCGGCAGACCGCCGGTTCGCCTTCTCCGAAGAGACGGCGAACAGCCGCGGTCGCTGCTCCACCAAGGTCGTCACACCCCCATCACGCACATCACAGTAGAAAGGTTGTCCTACCGCATCAGTGCAGTGACTTCAGACCGATGATGCCGCCGACGATCATGGCCAGAAAGAAGATCTTGAGCACGGAGATGCTCTCCGCACCAGTGACCATCGCATAGGCTACGGTCAGGGTGGCGCCGATCCCGGTCCAGACCGCGTACGAGGTGCCGACC
This sequence comes from Propionibacteriales bacterium, assembly GCA_038244025.1. GTDB lineage: Bacteria > Actinomycetota > Actinomycetes > Propionibacteriales > Propionibacteriaceae > Microlunatus. The sequence continues at coordinate 5,969 of JBBSQO010000107.1, read as the reverse complement.
GGCAAGGTACGCATGGCGAACGCCAGGCCCGCCATGCTGAACAGCATGGCCACGCAGAAGACCACCGACGGAGCCAACCTGTGGAACCCGTCGGACTTGCTGAGCGCCGTTGCCCAGACGGCCTCGAAGCCACCCGAGATGATCAATACGAGCCACGCCACGGAGCGAACCCTCCCACGGTGCCGGCATGCCTTGTTGGCACCCGTCTGCACTGCTGCGAACCTACTATGCCCGGGTACGGGTCAATAACCGGTCAGTCCGAAGGGCGCAGCAAGAGCACCGGGCAACGCGCGGTAGGACCCCCCAATGTCGTCCCGCCGTGCCGTTGCCGGTGCCCTTGCCCGGCACTGCGACCATATCTCGAACTCAAAAGGTTGATGTCGGCACTGACCCACACTTTTGTGCATCGTGTCTGCTGGTCATACCCGGCTCGCCCGGCCGGCCTCACTGGCAGAATGAGCAGCATGTCGCTGGCAGCAAGCGCACGCCGGAATCGGCTCGCCTATCTGGTGTTGCTGAGAAGGGTGTCGAGCAACACTTACCGGGCGTCCATCCTGCGTGCCCTGGTGCTGATCATCGTTGCTGTCGCGGTGCTCGTGGGCAGACCGGCGTCCTTGGCTAGGTTCCTGGCCTGCTGGCTGTTGCTCATTCCAGCGATCACGGCTGTCCTGCTCGATCTGGTGACCTCTCGGCTCGAGATCCATGGTCAGGAGCCAAGCTCACGCTGGCTGGGATGGCTGATAGCTCGTACCAGGCGCAACTCTGGCACCCATAGGCTCAACCCCAACGCGGTGTTGACGATCGTGGGCGCTCTCGCCCTCACCGTGCTGGCTGCCTGGCTGATGTCCGGGGCCTCTTCCCGGCTGCGGTTGCTCTCTCTTGCGCTGGCGATGATCTTTGCCGCCAGTGTGGCCGTCGGCATCTTCAACGATCATGCCTGGTTCAATCCAGATGACGCGCCTCCTCGTTGGCATGAGCTGCTGCGGCTGATCTCGGGCCCTGCCATCGTGGTCCTGATGGCGGCAATCGTGCTGCCGGCCGGCTGGCCCGCGTCGGACCAAGGTGTTGTGGTCGCCATCCTCTGCCTGCCCTTGATCATCAGTTTTGATATCTGGGACCTCGACAACACCATGTCCCACATCGCACCCTTGGTCAAGGAGGAAGCCCACGCCGGCCGAGAGCTGGTTCTGCGCGAGAGGCACGGAGCCTTGTCGACCTACCTGCGCCAGATTGAGCAGTATGCGCGAGCCCATCGAGCAGAGTCGCCCCAGCTCTTCGAGCTGGCCGTCAACGCCAACAGCCGGCTCCGGGAGACCATGACGCTCAATGATGTGAACCAGGAGACCTCGCTCAGCACCGATGCCCGAAGGTGCCTGGCAGCGGGCTGGCACCAGCTCCGCCCGCCTTCCTGCCCGCTTGTCGTCGCTCGGCGGTTCCCTGACCGTACGGCAGGACGCGGATGTCAAGGTCATCACTGCCGCGTGGCAGGCACGTCCCGATGGGATGGAACAGTAGAGAGATGAAGTCTCTCGGTCTGTTGAGGAGGTGGGGTCATTGATGCGGGATGCCGGTGCGAGAGTGCTCCTGGTGGACGATGTTCCCGGTGAGCGGGCCAACTTCGTCCAGGCGTTCGGCCCGAACCTGACCGTCGTACCGAGTGTGGCGCAGCTCAATGAGCTTCTCCACGATGGGGTGCGGTGGGATGTCGCTTTCGTCGACTTCTACCTCGGCTCGAATAGCAGCACCGGACTGACAGCTCAGCTGCGGTTGCACCATGAAAGTCCCGACACCAACATCGTCACCTATAGCCAGTTCACCGAGAACGGCCGGACCTTGTACGCCGCCGCGGCCAAGCACTGGTTCGACGCAGAGGCATTGATGGACAAGACAATGAATGATCCCGAGACGCTGGTGCGCTATGTCACAGACCTGATGACCGGGGCCGACCCGACCCCGCCCGGCTGGCGGCGCCGTCTTCTTTGGTCTCACCTGGTGGATGACTTGTTGGCCGAAGCCTCGTGGGTACAGATCTGGCGTGCGATCCTGGATTCCGCGGGGGAGATGGCCCGGGTCGCTGAGCTGCTGGGATATGAGGTAGCCCAGCTACGGCCGTTCAAGGACAAGGCAACGGCGGCGGTCAACAGCTTCAACGAAAGGTTCCACGACATCCCGAATCCGGTGAACACCCGTAACAAGAAGAGGATCCTCAGCTCCTTCGCCTCGGAGAACCGACATTTCCTGATGGCTCCCGATTTGTCGGTGGTGATGTCGCCGGGGACTCGACGGCTCAACCACGCAGAGCCTCCTTCACCTTCACCCGGCCACCGGTCCGCAGCAGCGAGTTCTGGTAGATTCGGGCGCCAACCATGATCACGCCGATGGTGACGACCACGGAGAGCAGCAGCGAAAGTAGCGGCTCCCACCATTGCGCCGAGCCCAGGAAGATCCGCATCGGCATCCCGACCGGAGCCGAGAACGGCACGTAGGACATGATGCCCAGCACCAGGGCATTGTCGTTGAAGAAGATGACCAGGAAGTAGGGGATCATCACCAGCATGGTCACCGGTGAGATGACCGACTGGACATCCTCCTGTCGCGATACCAGCGACGCGGCAGCGGCGAACATCGAGGCCAGCAAGACAAAGCCGACGGTGAAGAAGACGATGAACCAGATGATGGCCGGGCCAATTCCGGCCAGCAGGGCTCCTTGACCAGAGATCGCCATGGCTACTCCGGCACAGGCACTGATCGCGATGATCTGACCGAAGGCGAGCAGACTGTTGCCGATCACCTTGCCGGCCAGCAGCGTTCGAACCGGGATCGCCGAAATCAAGATCTCCACCACCCGGGTCTGCTTCTCCTCGACCACGCTCTGGGCTATCTGGCCACCGAACGTCATAGCGGAGATGAAGAAGATGATCCCGAATCCCAACGCCACAATGTAGATCAGGAATGGGTTGGGTGCATCGGGGTTGAGGAGTTGGACCGAAGGTGCCACGCTCAGCTTGGAGATGACCTTGCTAGGAGCCGAATCCAGTCCGATCACGGCCACCTTGGTAGGCGAGTCGCTCGGAACGATGACCGCGTCCACGTCACCGGCCCGCAACAACGCCTCCCCTGCGGCCCGTGAGTCCACCGGCGTCACCTTGAAAGTGTCGGGCGGCAACGACCGTGCCACCGAGCCAACGGCCGCCACCGGTGGTTTGCTGTCCGTGCCACCGAGGATGCCACCGAGCAGGATGGAAGCGACGGTGACGACCAGCAAGATGGCGGTGGAGATCAGGAATGCTTTGCTGCGTAGGCGCATTCGGATCTCACGCTCGGCCACCAAACTAACAATGCCGGCGAAGCCGCTCGATCGGCGACTCTCGGAAGTGGGCGCTGAGTCGGTGCTTGGCTGCAGATTGGTCTGTGTCATGCGATGACCTCCTGGAAGATTTCGGCGAGGGACGCTTGCTGGGGTCCGAAGCTGGCGACAGTTCCGCGGTGCAGGGCCTGCTTCAGCACCTGTTGAGCGGTTGCAGGGTTGTCGGTATCGAAGGAGACGTAGCTGCCATCGAGCTCAGTCACCTCGATGCCGGCCAGCTCGCGTACCCAGCCCGCATCGGATGAGCTGATCATTTCGTACCGAGGCCGGCTGAAGTCGCGCCGCAGCTGATCCCGGGAGCCGTTGGCCCTGATCGTCCCATCGGCAATGATCACCAGGTCATCGCAGAGCCGTTCGACGATGTCGAGCTGGTGGGACGAGAAGAGCACCGGCGCGCCCTTGGCGGCATACTCCTTCAGCAGGCCGAGCACCACCTTCACCGCGAGCGGATCGAGTCCCGAGAACGGTTCATCCAGGATCAGCACCTGCGGATCGTGCACCAGCGCGGCAGCGATCTGGGCTCGCTGCTGGTTGCCGAGGGACAGCGATTCGAGCGTGTCACCGGCACGTTCGCCGAGACCTACCCGGTCCAGCAGCCGGTCGGTGTTCTGGCGCGCCTTGGCGGTACTCAGGCCATGCAGCCGGGCCAGGTAGATGATCTGTTCAGCCACCCGCATCTTCGGGTACAGTCCGCGCTCCTCCGGCAGGTAGCCGAACAGCCGGCGGTCGTCGGGGGTCAACGGCACATCGTTGAGGGTGACGCTGCCGGAATCCGCACCGAGCACCCCCAGGATGATTCGCATGGTGGTGGTCTTACCGGCTCCGTTGCCGCCGACGAAGCCCGTCAGCCGGCCAGCACCAACGGTGAAACTGACGTCGGTGAGCACCTGTCGATCCCCGTAGCTCTTGTTGACCTTGCTGATCTGCAACACCTGTTGTCCTCCTCTGGCTGCCGGCCGCCTCACTGGCGCCTGGTTACGACGCTAGCCGCGGTACGCGGGCGAGCACATCCGTCGGGCGGTGGTTTGTCACCTCCGCCTGGCGGCGGATATGAGCTCCGGCGGATCAGCTGGTCGCGTTCCCGCAATTCTGCCTGCCAGTCGTCGCCCACCGGCCTCAGACGGCGGCATTCGCTCGCTGTCAGGAGATTTTGCGAGTTGCCCTGATCAGTTCGGGGCTGGAGTGCCGTCGGTACCGCCGGGGACGACCAAGCCATGCTCGTAGGCGTAGACGACGGCCTGAATCCGGTCTCGCAAGGCCAGCTTCATCAGCACCTTGGAGACGTGGCTCTTCACGGTCGCCTCGCCCAGGAAGAGCAGGCCGGCGATCTCGGCATTCGACAGTCCCTGGGCCAGCAGCGTCAGCACCTCACGCTCTCGTGCCGTCAGCTCGGCCATTTCGCGGGGCTCGGGAGCCGGCCGAGGCGGGCGATTCGATGGTGTCGCGAGCCGTTGCAGCACACTCCGGGTCACCTCCGCATCGAGGAGCGCATCGCCGCGGGCCACCACCTGGACGGCCTTGATCAGCTCTTCGGCGGAGGTGTTCTTGAGCAGGAAGCCGCTGGCTCCGACGCGGATCGCCTCAAACAGGTAGTCATTCCGCTTGAAGGTGGTCAGGATCAGGATGGATGCCTCGACGTGCTCGTCAGACACCAGTAGCCGGGTGGCCTCCAGGCCGTCCATATCGGGCATCTGGACATCCATGCAGACCACGTTTGGGCGACATTTCCAGGCCTCTTCCAGTGCGGCGGCACCGGTGTCGGCCTCGCCAACCACCTCGATCCCCTCCTCGGACTCCAGGATGCTGCGGAACCCGGACCTCACCAGCTCCTGGTCATCCACCAGCAGAACCCGGATAGTCCTTTCCACTGTCTGGTCGGAGGTGATCATTGTGGCTCCCGGGTTGCATCGCGGTAGGGGAGGTGGGCGCGGACCCGAAAGCCGCCACGCGGCTTGGGACCAACCTCGATCCGGCCGCCGACGGCTGCGGCGCGTTCGCGCATGCCGATCAACCCGAACCCCTGCCCTGGTGAAGACCCGGAGCCAATTCCGTCATCGCTGACATCGACCTCAAGATCATCGCGGCGATAGCGCAGCATCACGTCGACCGTGCAGTGCAGGCCGGCGTGCTTTCGACAGTTGGTCAGCGCCTCCTGCACGACACGGTAGGCGGCAAGCTCCACCGTTGGTGCCAGGGGGCGTTCAGCCCCGGTGGTTCCCTGCCGCACCTCCAGACCGCCGGCGCGTGTCTCGGCGAGCAGGGAATCCAACTGGTGCAGACCCACCGTACTGGCCGCGCCGTCCGGCCCATGATTTTGCGGCCCATGGGTTTGCGGCCGATGGGATTCGGAGCTGTCTCGCAGGGCATGGACTAGCGAGTGCAGCTCTCCCACCGCGTCCCGGGCGCTGGACTCGATGGCAGTCAGGGATTCCGAGGCCTTGGCTGGATTCTTCGGCAGCACCCGCCTAGCCGCAGCCGCCTGGACACCCATCACCGAGACGTGATGTGCCACCACATCGTGCAGCTCACGGGCTATCCGCAGCCGTTCCAGTGAGACAGCCTGGATGGCGCTGTGCTCCCGCTCCCGCTCCAGCTCACCGGT
>JBBSQO010000106.1:0-6948 GCA_038244025.1 Propionibacteriales bacterium | reverse complement strand
TGAGATCAGTGGCGTTCAGGGTTCCGCTGAAGAAGAACGTCGGACGGCAAACCCAGGAGGCGGTCAGAGCATTCGCCGACTCCATCATGACTCGCCAGCTCGACCGTTACAGGGACGATGCCGATGAGTAACCAGGCTTCGGTTCACGCCCCTTCATCATCAGTGCGCCTCTATCTCGGCGGACAGACACTGTCGATGTTCGGGGATAACGTCAGGTCACCTTCAGCAGCTGGATCTCCAGTAGTTCTGTTGCCTCGATGGTGATCAGTCCCATGGTGCCGTACGGCTGCCGGCGCCGATCCGTGGGCGAGCCGGGGTTGAAGATGCGCTGGCCGTCGTGCTGCTCGTCGAACGGGATGTGGGAGTGACCGAAGATCACCAGCTGCGCGTCCGGAAACCAGCACCGCAGCCGCGCTGCCCGTCCGGTCTTCGACCCGCTGTCGTGCACCATCGCCACCCGCAGTCCGCCGAGGGTGATCGAAAGCCGCTCGGGTGCGCCCCAAGCCTCGATGTCGGGTCCGTCATTGTTGCCGCGGACGGCGTACACGGGTGCCCAGGTGGCGAGCTCAGCCAGCACGGCGGGTGTGCAGACATCGCCGGCATGCATGATCAGATCAACGGTCTGCAGCTGCTGAGCCACCGCATCGGGGCAGGACTTCCACCGGCGCGGGGCATGAGTATCGGACAGCACGGCAACACGCATACGACTATTCTCCCCGATGGATCAGCAAATCTGCAGCGAAGTAATCGGTCACAGATGACATTCTGATGGGCAAAATCCGTGCAGTCTGTGACCGGTTACCCGGCTACCGAGCGGCGGTGCTGACCCTTCGTGCCGCTGACCTGACCGATCCAGCTCACGGGCGTGTTGTCGCGCGTCACGGTGGAGAATCCCGCCGCTTCGATCAGCTTGACGGCTTGATCGAGGGGATTCTCCGCGATGGCGTGACGAAACAGGACCTTCGCCAGCACGGGCACGCATCCCGGTGGGTGGCGGCTGGAAGTCGGCGACCAGGAGCCGGCCGCCCGGACGGAGCACGCGGTACAACTCAGTCATGGCACGCTGCCGGTCTGCCGCGGCGATGTGGTGCAAGGCCAGCGTGCAGGTCACCGCGCCAAGTGTGCATCGGTGAAGGAAAGTCGCTGCGCCCGGGCGACCTGGAACGCGATCCGAGCCTCCTTGCCGGTGGCCTTCGACGTGGCTCGCGCCACCATCTCGGCCGGCGCATCGACGCCGTCTACCGACCCACCGGGAGCGACTCGGGGCGCCAAGGTGATGGCCAGCTCGCCCGTCCCGCAACCGGCATCCAGAAGACGGTCACCCGGCTGCGGTCGCAGCGCCTCACCAACGGCGACCCACAGCGCCGGTTGGTCTGGCCCCAGAAGATCATCGAGAAGTCGTACCACCTGGCCCATCGGATCGGCCGGTCCTGATCATGCTGATGCCCGGATGCTCCTTTGGCTCCGTGGCCGTGTGGCACCGCGTTCACCTCTCTCCGTTCGCATCGAGGAGCGTGACCTCGACGGCGAGGGGTGCGTCACCGACCTGCCATTCCACCTCGCCACTGATCCGGCCAACGGCCCGCAGGTCCTGCTCCACCGTCCGCAGCCTGCTCAGCGAGTCCGCCGGACCGGTGAAGGTGCCGTGGGTGATCTCGGTCTTCATCGACACCTTGGCGCTCGACTTGGCCCCGCGGAGGGCGATCAGGGCAGCCGCCACGTCGGCCAGTACGTCCTGCTCGCCGTCCGATGGTAGCTCGTCAATGGTCGGCCAGTCGGCCTGGTGGATAGAACCGGGCTGCCACCAGGACCAGACCTCTTCGGTCACGAACGGCATGATGGGTGCAAAGAGCCGCAGTTGCACATTGAGGGCCAGCGCCAGGGCTGCCTGCGCTGATTTGGCCGAAACGACGCCCTGAGCACCGTAGGCACGCTCCTTCACCAGCTCCAGGTAGTCGTCGCAGAACTGCCAAAAGAACCGCTCGGTCGCCTCCAGCGCGCCGGTGTAGTCGAAAGCCTCGAAGGCCGCGGTGGCCGCGCCGACCACCCCACGCAGCTGGGCCAGCATGGCGAGATCGACGGTCTCGGCGATCGCGGCGGCGTCGGCGGTGCCATAGCCGAGGACGAACTTGCTGGCGTTCAGCACCTTCATCGCCAGCCGCCGGCCGACCTTCATCTGCTGCTCGTCGAAGGCCGAGTCGACGCCGGGCCGGGCCGTCGCGGCTCGCCATCGGACCGCATCCGAGCCGAATCGTTCCAAGATGTCGGTCGGCACGGTGACATTGCCCTTGGACTTGCTCATCTTCTTCCGGTCCGGGTCCATCACGAAGCCGGAGATCATCGAGCGCTGCCACGGCAGCGAGTGGTTCTCGAAGTGGGCCCGGACCACCCGGGAGAACAGCCAGGTGCGGATGATGTCGTGGGCATGGGTGTTCAGGTCCATCGGGAAGGTGAGCGCGAACAGCTCGGGGTCTCGCTGCCAGCCGCAGGCAATCTGCGGGCTCAGCGATGAGGTGGCCCAGGTGTCCATCACATCGGGGTCGGCGGCGAACCCGCCGGGCGCTCCACGTTGGGCCTCAGTGCAGCCGGCCGTGACATCCGAGCTGGGGTCGACCGGCAGCGTCGATTCACCAGCCAGCAACGGCTGCCCATAGTCGGGCTCACCGCTCTGATTGAGGCGGTACCAGACCGGGAACGGTACCCCGAAGAACCGCTGCCGCGAAATCAGCCAGTCCCCGTTCAGGCCGCCGACCCAGTTCTCGTACCGATGTCTCATGTAGTCGGGCACCCAGGCAAGCTCCTCGCCGCGGGCGAGCATGGCCTGTTTCAGGTCCTCGTCCCGGCCGCCGTTGCGGATGTACCACTGCCGGGTCGAGATGATCTCCAGCGGCTTGTCGCCCTTCTCGAAGAAGTTCGCCTTCCGCTGGGTCGGCGCCGGCTCGCCGTCGAGGTCGCCGGTGTCGCGCAACCGGGCCACCATCGCCTCTCGGGCGCTGAAGGTGGTCTTGCCGGCCAGCTCTGCGTACGCCTGCGCACCGGCGCCGCTGACCCAGTCCGGCACTTGCGCCAGGATTCGGCCGTCCCGGCCAATGATGGTACGGGCCGGCAGCTGCAGCTCGCGCCACCAGGTGACATCGGTCAGGTCGCCGAAGGTGCAGCACATCGCGATCCCGGTACCCTTGTCCGGCTCGGCCGCCGGATGGGCCAGCACCGGAAGCTCCACCCCGAACAGCGGGCTGGTCACCGTGCTGCCGAACAGCTGCTGGTAGCGCTCGTCGTCGGGATGCGCGATCAGCGCCACACAGGCCGCGATCAGCTCCGGCCGGGTGGTCTCGATGTAGACCGGCTGCTCGGAGCCGACTGGGTGGAAGGCCACCTTGTGGTAGGCGCCCGGATAGTCGCGTGCCTCCAGCTCGGCCTGGGCCACCGCTGTCTGAAAGGTGACGTCCCACAGTGTCGGGGCCTCGGACAGGTACGCCTCGTCGCGCTGCACATTGCGCAGGAAGGCCAGCTGGGCAATGGCCCGGGAGTCGTCGGAGATGGTGGTATAGAGCGTTGACCAGTCGACGCTCAGCCCGACCCGGCGCCACAGGTCCTCGAAGGTCTTCTCGTCCACGTTGGTCAGCTGGTGGCACAGCTCGACGAAGTTGCGCCGGCTGATGCTGAGCTGCCTTTTCGGATCCGGCCTGTCTGGGGCAGCGAAGTCGGGGTCGTACGGAACCGAGGGATCGCAGCGCACCCCGTAGTAGTTCTGCACCCGCCGCTCGGTCGGCAGTCCGTTGTCGTCCCAGCCAATCGGATAATACACATGCTTGCCCCGCATCCGCTGGTAGCGGGCAATCAGATCGGTGTGGGTATAGGAGAACACATGCCCGACATGCAGCGATCCGGACACGGTCGGCGGTGGGGTGTCGATGCTGAACACGTCGGCTCGGGCCTCCGGCCGGACGAAAGCGTAGGTGTCCTCGGCCTGCCAGGCGGCGACCCACTTGTCCTCCAGCCCCTCCAGCACCGGCTTCTCCGGTACGGTCGCGGCGCCGGGGGCGGGTGCGCTGGATCGTTCGGGCGAGGGGGGCGATGTCATGCGGTGAATCCTACGGAAGAGCTGGTTGCCGGTGCATCCCGGTTGTCGTTGCGGCCGGGTGCGCAGCTCAGCCGTGGCGAACCAGCGGGTTGCGCGTCTTCAGCCGGGGAAACAAACCGAAGTCTCGGTCGGCGGTCCATAACTCGGTGACGCCATTACCGATGCAGATGGCTGCGATCCGTGCATCACCGATCCGGCCGCCGCTCAGGCTTGGCGCCGTGGCAACCAAATCATTTTCAGCAATGCAAGGTGATGGTAGGTCTCGCCGAGTGGCCGGGCACCGAGCAGGCCGAGCAGGTCCCCCATCACGCCCAGCGCTGTAGCCGGTGGTGTTGCGTCGGCGAATGCACGCCGGTTGGTCACTACGGCGAAAAATTCATGCAGGCAAGGCCATGGCAGGCGATTTCCTCGACCTCGGCTGGAGAAAGGGTGGCGGTGATCTGCTTCTTCTATCCCGCCAAGCCGCCGGCCCATTGGCTGATGGTTGCCGAGGTTTCGCCGAAGAGTCGTGATGGTGCCTCTGGCTCCGTCACGCTCGGGGGATCCGAGTCGGTGCCGACCCATCGACTGTTTTCTGGCAACCGAACTGCGGGGCTTGCTCAGCACGCCCTGCGCGGTGAGCTGCTCGAGCAGCGGCGTTGAGCCAATCGAAAGCAACCGCGCCACGGGCAACCCACGGTCAGCGACGACGATCTCCACGCCGGCCCGAGCACGCTCGACCCAGCTCGCCAACTCGGCCCGCAGAACGCTCATCGCTACCTCCGTTCCAATATTGTACGACTCGTCTCCTTGAACTTGTACGTCTGCAAGGTCTTGCGTGAGCCTACGCCTCGAAGGTGCCCGCCCCTGCTTGCACGGCTGCGGCGGCCAGCCGCTGGTAGCCGTCTTGATCCAGTGGCATGGGGGGGAGGGATGCCGCACGACCCAGCGGCATGCTGCCCATCAGGTCCAGGCTCTCCTTGCCCAGCAGCGCTTCGGCGCCGTCGCCGAGCGCATCCCGCAGCAGCGGGCCGCCGGTAGGGTGGGAGGCCCATTCCACCACCGAGGAGTCCACTGTCAGCGGCGGCACCAGCTCGGGTGCCTCGACAGTGATCGTGTCGGTCAGCCGCAGATCTGTGGACGAGGCGCCCACCGCGACCTCGAACTCACCGCCCTCCAGCGTCCACTGCCGAGTGATGGGATGGAAGTAGGACAGGTCCCGGGCATCGAGGGTGAACCGTACGGTCTGCGATGCCCCAGGTCCGATGGTGATCTTGGTGAATGCCTTGAGCTCGCGGACCGGCCGGACGCAGCTGGATTCCGGGTCGCTGAGATAAAGCTGGACGACTTCCCGGCCAGCCCGGGCGCCGGTGTTCGCCACCGACGCGGTCACCCGAACCCGTGTGTCCGTACCGGATCCTTCCACGCTGACCGCCAGGTCGGTGTAGTTGAAGGTGGTGTAGCTCAGGCCGTGCCCAAACGGGTAGGACACGCTCATGGCCTGCTGGTCATAGCCCCGGTAGCCGACGAACAACCCCTCACCGTAGCGTACGGTCCCGGCCTCGCCGGGAAAGTTGAGCTGCGCGGCGCAGTGCTCCAGCCGGATCGGGATGGTCTCGGCCAGCCGGCCCGACGGCACGGCCCGCCCGAGCAGTAGATCGGCCACCGCCCCGCCACCGCCCTGACCCAGCAGCCAGCTCTCCAGGATCGCGTCCGCCCGCTGCTCCCAGGTCGAGGTCTGCACCACCGAACCGTTGGAGAGGACGACGACGATCCGGTCGGCCACCTCGGCGACCGCATCGATGAGCGCGAGCTGGTTGGCCGGCAGCCGGATGTGCTCTCGATCGAAGCCCTCGGACTCGGCGCTGGCCGGCAGGCCCAGGAACAACACCACCGTGTCCCTGTCGCGCGCCACCTCGATTGCCTCGGCCAGCAGCCGCTCATCCTGCTGCGCGCTATCGGGCTGTTGTACGCCGTCCAGGAGATATCCGGCGGCGAACCGGACGTCGGCGCCGAGGTTCTGCAGCTCGGTGAGCGCGTCGTCCAGCCGGGTCGGGTTGACCTGGGAGCTGCCAGCTCCCTGGTAGCGCGGGGAGCGGGCCAGCTCGCCGATCACAGCGATCGCGCCGGCCGTGGGACCCAATGGCAGCAGGTCAGCCTCATTCTTGAGTAACACGGCACACTCGGTGGCCACCTGCCGGGCCAGCACATGGTGGGTGTCGTGGTCGGCAGTTCCCGGGTTGGCCAGCGCGACGGCGGTACGCTGGATCAGGGTCAGCACGCGTTCGACCGCGCGGTCCAGCACCGCCTCGTCGAGCTGACCGGCCCGGATGGCCTCGACGATCTGGGCGTCAGTGTGACCACCGGTGGCCGGCATCTCCAGGTCCAGACCAGCGGCCAGCGCATCGGTCCGTACGTTGACAGCTCCCCAATCCGATACCACCAGACCATCGAAGCCCCACTCATCGCGCAACACCTCCGTCAGCAACCAGGGGTTCTCCGAGGCGTAGCGGCCGTTGACTCGGTTGTAGGAGCACATCACCGTCCACGGCGCTGCGGTCTTGACCACCCGTTCGAAGGCAGGCAGGTAGATCTCCCGCAGCGTCCGCTCGTCGACCTCGGCGGATACCCGCATCCGGTCCGTCTCCTGGTTGTTGGCGGCGAAGTGCTTCAGCGAAACGCCCACACCCTGGGACTGCACACCCTGCACTAGGGCGGCGCCGATCTCACCGGCCAGCAGCGGGTCCTCGGCGAAGTACTCGAAGCTCCGGCCGCACAGCGGGGAGCGCTTGATGTTGACGCCTGGCCCCAACAGCACCGCGACCTGCTCGGCCCGGGCCTCGGCACCCAGCGCCTCACCGACGCGGCGGAGCAGGTCGGTGTCC
>JBBSQO010000105.1:0-6976 GCA_038244025.1 Propionibacteriales bacterium | reverse complement strand
TAGAGCCGCTGTGTCCCGGACCCGGTCGCCCCGCGGACCTCCGGGTTAACCAGACCGGTGCGGGCCCAGTAGTCCAGCTGCCGGTAGGTGATCCCGGCAGCGCTGCACGCCACCGGCCCACGGAAGCCGACGTCGGATGGCAGCGGTGAGAAGTCGCCATCGAACAGCAATTCCTGGGTGTCAACGGCTTGGGTGTCAACGGGTCCATGGCCTCCGTCCGGCTGCTGCTCGGTGCTGCTCACGTACGCCTCGCCTTCACTCAGGGATGGATCCACCAGCTCCCGGACCCTCGTTACCATCCGCCGCCACAAAGCGCAGGGCCCGTAATTCCACGTGCTGTATTACTTCCTGCACGCTACGGCTCAGCAGAGCCGGGGTCAACGCTACCGAGCCAACACGCCGTACTTTCCCGTATCCCTCAACCTCTACCTGAGGCTCGGCGTCCAGCCGTAGGCACTACCTGAGGTTCGGCGTTCGAGCCATAGGCAGCTACCTGAGGTTTCGACCGTCAAGTCGGCAGACGCTATCTGGGGTTTGGGCTTCCAGCCGTAGATCCGGACCTGATCTTCGTTTCTGCCGAGGCGCTAGGATGGGTCTTGCGGTTCGGAACCGGTCACGAAGTCGTCCGGGTTGACCTGGTCCAGGAACTCACGGAACTTCTCCAGCTCATCCTTTTCCTCCTCGGGCACCTCAATGCCGGCCTCGTCCAGGACCTCTTCCTTGCAGTAGATGTCCGACCCGGACCGGAGGGCGAGAGCGATCGCATCCGAGGGGCGGGCACTCACCTCGACTCCGTCCAGCAACAGCACCGCGAAGAAGTTGCCACCGGTCAGCTCGGTTATCTGGATCTCCGTCAGCTCATGTCCCAGGGCACCGAGCAGGTCGATGACCAGGTCATGGGTCATTGGTCGCGGTGGGACGATTCCCTCCTGGGCGTTGGCGATGGCCGATGCCTCACTGGCACCGATCCAGATCGGCAGGTAACGGGTTCCGCCGACTTCACGCAGCAGGACCATCGGCAGGTTCGACGGCATCTCCACCCGGACCCCGACCACATCCATTTCACGCATAGTTCCACCCTACTTCCGATGGCCGAGGAATCCAGCAGCCACCGATAGAAACAGATCTGTGTTACCGATCCATCGCGCTTCGCATGTTAGCGATCCATCGCGCTTCGCACGAGGGCAGCGTGGGCATTGATCACCAGATGCACGACGTCCGCGACCGCCTCGTTGTTCCCGGGCCGCCGACGCAGATAAGGCGCAATAGCCTGCTCGACGAGGCCAACCTCACGGTCAGCGGCCATCTTGAAGGCGCGAAGGTGGCGGGCATCCATGCCATAGGCGGCAAGCTTCTTCGCCGCAAGGGCGACGGTCAGGGCATCGCGGCCGTAGTGCGTGGTGCCACGCCGGACGCTGATGACGTTCTGCTTCTCGAGCTCGACCAGCGCTGCCTCAGACAACCCGCTGCCCTCCAGCAGGTCCTGTCGGGATAACCGAAGTTGTGACCGCGCCTTGCCAGCAACAGATGGTCCGGCCGATGCCGGTGCCGGGACTTCAGCCGCCGGTGCGGGAGTTGGCCGACCTGAATCGTACGAGGGCGGTTCCATCCCGCGATCCATCATCTCCAGATGCTCGCGAATCACCCTCAGCGGCAGGTAATGGTTCTTCTGTACCGACAGGATGTACCGCAACCGCTCGACATCTGCTGTTGAGTAACGCCGATAGCCCGACGGAGCCCGCTCCGGTGACAGCAGCCCTTCGCTCTCCAAAAACCTGATCTTGGAGATGGAGACGTCCACGAAGTCGTTCTTCATCACGGCCAGCACCTGGCCGATGCTTCTCAGTAGCGCGTCAGCCATCAATCCAGGCCGTTGGTGCTCGGGTAGTAGACCAGCCGGTACTTGCCGATCTGGAGCTCGTCACCGTGCTGCAGCAACGTGTCACTGTTGATCAACTTCCGGTTGATGTAGGTGCCGTTCAGGCTGCCGAGATCATGCACAACCGTCCCCTCCGGGGTACGGCGCAGCTCGGCATGACGACGGGAGACCGTGATGTCATCGAGGAAGATGTCGCCGTCCGGTTTGCGCCCAGCCGTGACCAGATCGGAATCCAGCAGGAAGCGGCTGCCTTCAGTCTCACCTCGCCGTACGATCAAGATGGCCGACCCCTGCGGCAGCGCCTTGATCGCGGCCTGATCCTCGCCACTCAGGTCACCTGGCTCACCATCATCGGCGACCGCAGGGATGGTTTTGGTGGTCTCGCCCGACACGGGCGCCGGAGTCCCGGCCGTCTCCGGCGCATTCTCGGCAGCCGACTTGGCGACCGGTTGCCCGCATCGCGCGCAGAAGTTGCTACCCGTCGGGTTGTCGTGTCCGCAATTCGTACAGAAGGGCATCGCAGTCGTCTTTCGAGTGTGAGTTGGGGCACCAGCCTGCACAGCAGGCAGATCAGATCGCCCCTGCGTAGCGCAGGTCAGGTTATGCCTGCGTAGCGCAGCTGAGGTTTTCAGTGTAGGCGTAACCATACGGTCCGTCAGGCCTAGGCGTCGACGTGTTCGGCGTACCCGTCGGCATCCATCAGCTGGTTCAGATCGTCGCTGTCGGACAGCTCCAGCTCAAACAGCCAGCCATCTCCGTAGGCGTCGGTGTTGACGGTCTCCGGGGTGTCGGCCAGCTGCCCGTTGACGGCAGTGACCCTGCCGCTGACTGGGGCGAAAATGTCGGAAACACTTTTGGTGGACTCCAGCTCACCGCAGGCATCGCCGGACACGACATCCTCACCGACACCTGGTAGCGAGACATAGACGATGTCGCCGAGCTGTTCGGCGGCATATTCGGTAATACCGATGCGAACTCCTGCGCCGTTGCCGGTGCGGACCCATTCGTGCTCGCTGCTGTACTTCAGGTCCTCGGGATATTCGGACACGATTCTCCTTGCTGCGGTGACCGGCCATTGGCCGTGGTCGACGGACAAAACGACTCACGCTGTCTGGCCCTATGCCTATCACTCGGCCTAGCGCCTATCAATCTGGCTCATGGCTATCAATCTCGGCCTATGGCTGTCAATCTTGGGTCAGCGCGGAGTGGGTGGTGGTGATGCGGGCCGAGCGTACTGATTGTCGCGGGCCTCGTGCAAAGAGTCGATCTCGACTTCGTCCAGTTGTTCGATGACCACCTGGCCGCCAACCTTAGGGCCGGTGATCTCGCTGACCAGACCGCCCCTGAACTGGGCCGCTTCCTGCAGGGCGTGCGGATTGCCGATCACCTTAATCACGATGGGGGAACTGATTTTCTGCCCATCAACCATCAGACCGGAAGCACCGGAACCGATCCAGCTGGATCCGACGACCCGGACCGTGTTGTTAAACTCGATCACCTCAGCCCCGGCATCACGCATCTCCTCAATCGCATCCAGCAGCAGGTTGGCACTGACCTTGTGGTGGGGATCGGCGATCCGGATCCGCACTCCGGGGCCTGTGGCCGGTACGGTGCCGGCCAGGATGGATAAGGTCTCCACTCGCTTGCGGGCCTCCTCCCGGGCGACCCGAAACGTGTCGGCACCGGACTGAAGCTGGGTGCGGGTACGTTCCAGCTCACCAATTTCACCCTCCAGCCGGCGCGACTCCTGACTCAGCCCGTCGAGCAGCTGGATCAGGTCCTCGCGCCTGGCGGTGGAGTAGGTTTGATCTTCAGTGTTGCTTCGGATCTGCATCACCCCGCCCATTCCGAAGATCAACAACAACACGGCTGCGATGATCTGACCCTTGCCCGGATGCAGCAGCGACCGGACCGTACGACGCCGGCGATCGGCCGAAACCTGATGGTCCTTGACCGGCTCGTCCTTGACCGGCTCGTCCGGATGCTGCTGGCTCTGCTGCCCCTGCTCACCTTCCTCATCAGGAGGCATGGAACCCGTCTCATCAGGGATGGAGCCCTTCTCATCAGGCATGGAAGAGGGCCCTTCGGATGGCGGCAGCATTGGTGAAGATCCGGATGCCGAGGACGACGACTACGCCGGTGGACAGCTGTGAGCCGACTCCGATCTGGTCACCGACATAGACGATGGCAGCAGCGATCAGCACATTGGAGATGAAGGAGATGACGAAGACGCGGTCAGTGAAATTTCCCTCCAACCAGGCCCGGAAGGCGCCGAACAGCGCATCCATGGCGGCCACGATGGCGATCGGCAAATAGGGCTGCAGTGGTTGTGGGATGGACGGCTCGAGAAAAATGCCAAGGACGACGCCAATGACGAGTCCGATCAGTGGAATCATCGTGTCGCCTTCTTTGCGTAACGCAGCACCATGCCGGGGTCAGGCCCAAGGGTAACTTCCTTGGCACTACTGATCTCGTATCTCATCTGATAGTTCTGCTCCAGGTAGTTCCACCACATTCCCCCGTCGGACTCTACATACTGTGCCTGCAACGTATTCGGATTGCCGATGGCTTCGATCCGGTAGGGCCGGGTCAGTGACCGGTAGTCGACCGTAATGGCTTCCCCTGCCCCGCGGATGGCGGTCAGGTTGGACAGTCGATGTCCGTTGATGGCGATCGCCTCAGCACCGGCTGACCAAAGACCATTGACGAGCACCTGCAGGTCAAGATCAAAGACCCGGCCGTTCGTGGTGTTGGCGTCGGTGGTGGTGGTGGTGGCGTCCTCGGCATCGTCCACCACGATGGTCAGTCCCGGACCCTTGACCGCAATCTGGCCGACGACCGGTTCCAGTGCGTTGATCTGGCTCTGCAGCCGCCGAGCGGTGGCATCGCGCCCCAGTGCCGCAGCCCGCGACTGGCGGGTTTCCTCGGAAAGCTGGTTCACCTGCTGGCGCAGGGCATCTTGTCGTTTTTCCTCGGCATGGATCCGGGCTATCAACTCGGTGCGCTCGGTGGCCAGCACCGGTGCGCTGCGAGTCGTCTGGACTGCGGCCAGGGTGAACATGGCTGCAGCGAGGACCGCGACCAGGGCCACAGTCCATCTCATCCTCGGTGGTGGTGCGCCACGGGCTGCCACCCGGGCATAGTCCGGATCGACCGGTTGCCGGATGATCTGATTGAGCAGGTCCATGCTGGCGTCGACTGGTCGTCCCCCGGGGGCTGCTGGTCGCTTGGTGCTCATCGAGGCGTGCTCATCGCGGTCTGCTCATCGCGGTCTGCTCATCGCGGTCTGCTCATCGTGGTCTAGAGAGGGCAGGCTCGGAGCGAATCAGCCGGAAGGTCTGCACGACGTACAGCCACCCGGCCCACCAATAGAGACCGGTGCCCCAGATGGCAAAGGCCCAGCCGAAGATCCTGGCCAACAGGGCAAAGTTTCCATCCCCGTCGCCAAGGAGCACCAGCGGAAAGGCGTACAGCAGATTGAACGTCGCTGCCTTACCGAGGAAGTGCACCGGGAGCGAGGAATAGCCGCGGGTCTTCAGCAGCGGCACCAGCAGTGCGATGACGACGTCCCGGGCGATCAGGACGACCACCAGCCACCAGGGGACAAGTTCGCGGACAGCAAGACCGATGAGCGTGGCCAGGATGTAGAACCTGTCGGCCACCGGGTCGAGCATCTGTCCGAGCCGGGACCGCTGGTTCCATTTCCGTGCCAGGTGGCCGTCCAGCCAGTCAGAGAATCCAGCCAGCGCCAGGACTCCTACGGCGATCAGGTCGGCCCGAGGGCCAAGTATCAGCCAGAGCACCACCGGGACGCCGACCAGCCGGAGCATGCTCAGGATGTTCGGCAGCGTCCACACCCGGTCCGTGTCATAGCTGCTGTCGGGTTCGGGTGCCAGCAGCTCAGCCGTCGGCTGATCACCCGCTGACAACAGATCGTTGTCGGCCGGGTGATCATCCCGCTCCCGCTGCCGGTCTTTGTCCAACTCCTCCACCGGGCCAGCCTAGGCGATCTCGAACGGGACCGGCTGGTGCGCGCGCCCGGCCAGCCGGAAGAGTCGAGCCGTCCTTCCCTTCCGGAGCATCCGGGCGGTCACCACCGCATCGTTGTGCAACCGGCGGGCCAGGTCCACCCGCTCCTGCTCGACTGGGAGGCCGACCAGTCCGGCCGCGATGAGCACCTGGCTCAGCGTGCTTTCGGCCTGTTCGCGTTCCTCCCTTAAGTCCGCGCCCAGGGCACGTGCCGCCGCATCGCAGACCAGCAGTGTGGCGGCCGGATCAACCCGATCGTCGGCTGCCACCTCCAGACTGCGTTGGGCCCGGCGGACGAGGGCCGCATCCAAGGCCGCCCAGGTGCGCTCCGCCCGGGCATGGGCTCGGTCCAGTCGGGTGGCCAGCCAGGACAGCCACCACCCGAGCGCCAGCAATACGATGATGACCACCAGCAGCACCACAACGGAGGTCATCGGCTACGCCCGTGCTCTGTTGCTACTGGCCAACTCTGGGTTGATGCGAGCCGTCTCGGGGCTGCTGTGAGCCGTCTCGGAGTTGCTACGGGTCGCACCGGTGTTGCTGTGAGCCGTCCCGGGCCGAATGCGCCGGCGGCCAGGGTCACGGCATAGACATCGACCACCCTGGCGCCAACCACGCCCCAGTCATAGCGCCGGCAGGCTTGCTGCGCTGCCCGCTGGACCGTGTCGGATCTGACCGTGTCGGATCTGGTGGCCAGCGCATCCCGTACGGCAGCAGCAAGGGCGGCGGAATCGCCGGCCGGAAAGGTATGCCCCAGCGGACCCGCGGTGCCCGGTGGATGCAGCACATCGACAAAGGCCGGCAGGTCGGAGGCAACCACCATGGCGCCGCTCGCTATCGCCTCGATCATCACCAGACCAAAGCTTTCCCGAGCCAGGTGCGGGGCCACGAAGACATCCGTGCTTCGCAGCAGCTCTGCGCGACCCCAATCGGAGATCTGGCCGAGCACCGTCACTCCATCCGGCAGGGCGCGACTGCCCTGCCCCGCCACCACCAGATCCACACCAGGCACCGCGGCGCGAATGGCAGGCAACGCAGCCAGCAGCACATCCAACCCCTTACGTGGCT
>JBBSQO010000104.1:0-7164 GCA_038244025.1 Propionibacteriales bacterium | reverse complement strand
TTGAGTATCTCCTGCTGCTCGGACAGTTGCGGACCTGTCCCGGCCTGCCGACTGAGCAGAGAAGTGACCCGATCGCGGATCGCCGCCGCGATCATCTCCCGCTCCTCCCGGGCCGGGAGCACCAGCACATGCTCGGCGTCCGCCTCGGCCAGCATCAGGAAATAGTGCCGGACCCGGTCATGGAACTCCACTCCGGCGCCCTCAAGTCGATCCTTGCCAAGCTTTGCCGAAACGGCCTGGGCCGGATCGACGTCCAGCAGCACTGTCAGGTGCGGCCGCAAATCCTGCGTGGCCCAGCGGGCCAGCTCCTCCACCGCTGCCAACTCCAGCACCCGACCGGCGCCCTGGTAGGCAAGCATCGAGTCCACATAACGATCACAGACCACGATCGCGCCCCGCTCCAGGGCCGGCTCGACCACGGTAACGACGTGCTGTGCCTTGTCCGCGGCATAGAGTAACGCCTCCGCCCGGGGCGCAATCTCCCCCGTCTGCGGATCCAGCACTATTGAACGAATTGCCTTACCCACCAAGGAATCACCCGGCTCGAATGTCCGCACCACCTCGTGGCCCTCGTCCTCCAGCCAGCCCACCAGACGGTCGACCTGGGTGGTCTTGCCGACTCCGTCGCCGCCCTCGAAAACGATGAACAGGCCGCGGGATGACCTCATCACCGCAGCTTCTTCGCCACTTGGGGCCAGCGGCTGACCACCTCTTCGCGGGCGGTCAGCTGCTCGCGTACTGCCCGTTCAAACTGGCGTCCGCGCTGGAAAGCCTCCGCCACGGTCACCTCGGAGACGCTGCTGTCCGCGTCGGCGGCCAGCGACCCGGGCAGCTGGCTGGAACTGGCCACGATCTTCGTGATCAGCTCGTCAACCCGTCGGCTGATCTTCTTGGCCCGGCCGGGAATCACCAGCGCCGCGGCCCGACAGACGTCCTGCAGCTGTCGCCCGGCCCAGGCGGCTGCCTCCCAGCTCTGCTGTGAGCTGTCGACCTGCAGGCGCTTGGCTGTCTTGATCAACCTGGCCACCGCGTTGTCCAGCAAGGTCGTCGCCACCTCGGCGGCTGGCACCGTACTCGAGTTGCCGAGCTTGGGCGCCCGGGACGCGGTGACCAGCCAGTCGAGCAGGTTCAGATAGCGCTCGCCGCGGAGCCTGGTCAGGATGATCTCGGCGCCCTTGATCATCTCAGGCTGTCCGGCTGGTAGCTCACCGACCCAGTGCAGCTCGGCGTCCAACTGCTCGATCCAGTCCGGGTCGAGGACCGGTGAGATGCCGCGCAGCTCACAGCGCAGCGCGAGCACCCGGTCGATCAGTCGGACGACGGCATCCGGTTGCCCGCCGCGGACGGACAGATCGGCTTGGACGATTTCGCGAAGGCGTGTCTCCAGCAACGCCGACACGAACGACTCAAACGATGCGCCTCTGTCCCAGGGCTGGGGTTCGGGTTGGGGAAAGTCGGTCAGGCCGGTCGCCGGGGCACCGAGCCTGCTGACCAGCGGTGGGAAGTCAATGACACGGGTGCCACCAGCGGCCACCAGCGCCGACTGCAGCCATTCGCGCTGTGCGTCGCTGAGGCCCCGGTCGTGCGGCGACAAGGTCACCTCACGAAAGCGAGCCGTGGTCAGCCCACCACGGCGCACCGTGACCCGATCATCACGCAGCCGGGCAAGCGTCATCCCATCAAGATCACGGAAGGCGAATTCACTTCGCTCACACGTCAGAGCGGCGACCGGGCCAAGGGTGCTGTTCCGGCGGAAGGGCCGGACCAGATCGGCAAACCTGTCGGGTAGGTCAGTTTGTCCCATTGGCTCGACCTGTTCACTGGCCAGCTGCGGAACCCAACGCGGCCCGGACAAGTACCACTCTCCGACCCCGTCAACCATCCGGTGGGCCAGCAGTAGCCCGGACCTCGTCAGCCGATGATCAGGCGCATCCAGCAAGGTGACGTCGATGCTGTAACCCGCTCCGGCGCCGGCTCGGGCCACCAGGGTGGGCAGCCCAAGGTCGGGGTTGGTCAACCGCTGCGCCGTCGCGGTGTACGGCATCTCGAATAACCACGGCCCACCCGCTCCCCCGGTTCGCCGGGAGTCGTCGCCGTCGAGCTTCGCGTCCGTGCTCACGACCTCAACCCTGCCATGCGGGGCGCCAATGGGGGCCATTGGCGCGCTTCGTCATTGGCCGCTGGGTACACGTCCGCGGGTCAGTCTCCGGCGTTTGAGCTCGCCGGCTCTGCCACAGCCTTCTTGGCCACAGCCTTCTTCGCCCCTACTTTCTTGACCGGAGCCTTCTTGGCCGCAGCTTTCTTGGCCGGGGCCTTCTTGGCGGCGGTCTTGCGGGTCGACCGCTTCTTGGGCGCCGGGCCCTTGGCCCGCTTCTCGGCCAGCAGCTCGGCAGCCCGCTCCGCGGTCAGGATTTCGATCTCGTCGCCCCGGCGCAGCGTCGCGTTGAACTCGCCATCGGTCACATAGGCCCCGAAGCGGCCGTCCTTGACCACCATCGGATTCCCCGAGACGGGATCGGGCCCGAGCTCCTTCAACGGTGGCTTCGCTGCCGCCCGGCCGCGCTGCTTCGCACTCGCATAGATGGCCTCCGCCTCAGCCAAGGTGATCGAGAAGATCTGGTCCTCGCTGGTCAGCGACCGCGAGTCCGTGCCCTTCTTCAGGTACGGACCGTAGCGGCCGTTCTGGGCGGTGATTTCGACAGCGTCGGCATCCGCGCCGACCACCCGCGGCAGGCTCAGCAGCTCCAGTGCCTGGTCCAGGGAGACGGTGTCGATGTCCATCGACGTGAACAACGAGCCGGTCCGTGGCTTGGCGCTCTTCGGCGCATCCTCTGCTAATACCTCGGTCACGTACGGCCCGAACCGGCCATTCCTGGCCACGATCATGCGATCCGTCTGGGGGTCGACGCCGAGTTCGCGTTCGGCGCCCATCGGGTTGGCCAGCAGCTCCCGAGCAAGATCAACAGTCAGCTCGTCCGGTGGTAGCTCATCGGCGACGCTGGCCCGCTGTCCCTCAGCATCCTCGACATAGGTCCCGTAGCGGCCGACCCGGACCACAATGCCGCTGTCCAGGTCCCCCAACGGAAACGTGGAGAGCTGACGGGCGTCGATGTCACCCAGCTCGGACACCAGCTTGTGCAGCCCCTCGTTCCCTTCGGCGCCGAAATAGAAGTCACTCAGCACGGCGATGCGCTCGGCATCACCCTTGGCGACCTGGTCCAGCACCTCCTCCATCTCGGCGGTGAAGGCATAGTCCACCAGCCTCGGGAAATGCACCTCCAGCAGCCGAGTCACCGCGAAGGCGAGCCAGGTCGGGACCAGTGCGGAGCCCCTCTTGAAGACATAGTCACGGTCGGTGATGGTGCGGATGATCGACGCGTACGTCGACGGACGGCCGATGTTCAGCTCTTCCAGCTTGGCGACCAGCGACGGCTCGGTGTAGCGGGCCGGCGGCTTGGTCTGATGCCCGGACGCGGTGATCTCCGTAGCCCGCAACGACTGGCCCTCCGACAACCGGGGCAGCCGGGTCTGCGCGTCGTCGGACTGGCCACCGGCACCCTCGTCCACCGACTCGACATAGGCCTTCAGGAAGCCATGGAAGGTGATGGTGCGTCCCGAGGCGGTGAAGGTGCACGGCTGCCCGCCTTCGGGCGAGCCGGCTGCGGGTACGGCGTCGATCTTGACGCTGATCGTCTGGCCTTCGGCATCCTTCATCTGGGAGGCGACGGTGCGTTTCCAGATCAGCTCATAGAGGCGGAACTGGTCGCCCCGCAACCCCGTCTGGGCCGGTGTGGAGAAGACCTCACCGGCGGGCCGGATCGCCTCGTGCGCCTCTTGGGCATTCTTCACCTTGCTGGCATAGACGCGCGGCTGCTCCGGCAGGAAATCCGGTCCGAACAGCTGCCGCACCTGGTTGCGGGCGGCGTTGATCGCGGTCCCGGACAGGGTGACGGAGTCGGTACGCATATACGTGATGAAGCCGCCCTCGTACAGGTCCTGGGCCACCGACATGGCCCGCTGGGCGGTGAAACCGAGCTTGCGGCCGGCCTCCTGCTGCAGGGTGGTGGTACGAAACGGCGCGTACGGACTGCGCCGGTACGGCTTCGCATCCACCGAGGCGACCTGCCAGCGGGCGTCCTGCAGGTCCGCGGTCAGCTGGTCGGCGGCTGCCTGGTCGAGGTGGACCAGCTGGTCACTGCCCTTGCCAGCCAGCTGTCCGCGCTCGTCGAAGTCACGCCCCTGGGCGATCTTCTGGCCGCCGACCTGGGTAAGCCGAGCCGGGAAGAGCGGCGGCTCGGCACCCGATCCGGCATCGAGGATGGCGTCCAGATCCCAGTAGGAGGCGCCGCGGAAGGCAATCCGAGACCGCTCCCGGTCCACCACCAGCCGGGTGGCCACCGACTGCACCCGTCCGGCCGACAGCCTCGGCATCACCTTCTTCCACAGCACCGGGGAGACCTCATAGCCGTACAACCGGTCCAGGATGCGGCGGGTCTCCTGGGCATCGACCAGGTCATCATCAAGATCGCGCGGGTTGGCGACCGCGTCGGCGATGGCCGCCCGCGTGATCTCGTGGAAGACCATCCGCTTGACCGGCACCTTGGGCTTGAGCTCCTGCAGCAGGTGCCAGGCAATGGCCTCACCCTCACGGTCACCGTCGGTGGCCAGCAGCAGCTCATCCGCACCGGCCAGGGCCGCCTTGAGGGAACGGATGGTGGCCTTCTTGTCCGGGTGCACGACATAGAGCGGCTCGAAGCCGTTGTCCACATCCACTCCGGTCCGGGCCCACTTCTCACCCTTGTACTTGGCCGGCACCTCCGCGGCACCGGTCGGCAGATCCCGGACATGGCCGCGACTCGACTCGACGATGTAGCCGTCGCCGAGGAAGCCGGCGATCGTCTTCACCTTGGTAGGCGACTCGACGATGACCAGATGTTGTCCGGAATCTTTCGCTGCCACGTGCGCCTCTCAGGGTTGATGTTGGCGGGACCTGAGGTCTAGACCCAGCCCCCATGATGGTAGCCACACCTGTCAATTCACATCCATCGCCTACACCGCCATCGACCCGGCTGACAACGAGCGTTCAGGACTCCAGTGACTCGCGGACCGCCGCAGCCACCGCCTTGGCACCGCCGCCCATCACGATCGTGTAGTGGTTAACACCTTCGACATTGCGGACGGTGAGGCCGGTCGGCCCAGGCGTCCAGCTCTTCGAGGGTGTACAGCCCGCGGTCCTCGTTCATCAGTCCGCGGGGAGACCGCAGAGTGATGGTCGGATGCCTCAGCGCGGCAATTGCGGCCAGCAGCGACTCGCCGCCATGCAGCTCGGCCGAGTCCTCCGCCACGGCTGCATAGGCCGTGGCAGGATGGTCGAGCACCGCCACCAGGTCGGCGGCATGGGCCGGCATCCCGTACGGGCCGGGCAGCTGGTTGCTGCGGCCACGGCCGCGCAGGTCCGGGGCGACGATGCGTACCTGTGGCAGGGCCTCGACAACGGCCAGCCAGCACCGGTGTGATGCCGTGATCCCGTGGATGGCAAGGACGGTAGGGGTCTCGGCGGTCGCCTCCGGCGGCTCCCACACCCCGACTCGCAGCGTGCCGCCGGCCACCGGCACGTCGTGAGTGCGGTAGGTCGGGCTGGTCATCGCGCCATCCACCCGCCGTCCATGGTCCAGGAGGCACCGGTCACCATCTCGGCATGGGGCCCGGCCAGCCAAGCCACCAGCTCGGCAACCTCGTCCGGCTCGACCAGCCGCTTGATGGCTGCCTCGGTCAGCATCACCCTCTCCACTACCTCCGACTCATCAATGCCGTGTATCCGGGCCTGGTCGGCAATCTGCTTCTCGATTAGCGGGGTGCGGACATAGCTCGGGTTGATGCAGTTGCTGGTTACCCCGCCCGAGCCGGCTTCCAGCGCCGTGGTCTTGCTCAGGCCCTCAAGACCGTGTTTGGCGGCCACATAGGCAGACTTGTAAGGCGATGCCACCAGGCCGTGCACCGAGGAGATGTTGATGATCCTCCCCCACCTCTTCGCGTACATCCCCGGCAGCAGTGCCCGGATCAGCAGGAACGGCGCCTCCAGCATGATCCGCATCATCAGCCGATAGTCATCCGGGTCGAAATCCTGGATCGGGCTGACCCGCTGGATGCCGGCATTGTTGACCAGGATGTCGGCTGTCAGGTCAATCTTGTCCAGCGCCTTGGTTTCGCCGAGGTCCACCACCCACGCCTCACCACCGAGCTGGTCCGCCATGGCATGGGTGGCCTCGGCATTGATGTCAGCCACCACCACGGTCGCTCCGCGGGCCGCGAGTGCCTGGGCCACGGCGGCGCCAATGCCGCTGGCCGCGCCGGTCACGATGGCTCGACGCCCCGTCAGCAGCTGCTCCGGTGCGGTCTGATCGGTCATAGCGACTCCTCAATTTGAGTGTTTTCGACTTCCTTACAGACCATCGTCGCACCGTGCAGATTCTTGAGGGTCGGCAAGGCCGACGCCGGTCTGCACCGCCCAGCGGAAACCACGCTGAGAGCGGAGGATGATGTGCTGCGGGTCCGCGCTGCCGGGCCCGCCATGAGTCTCCTCCTGGACGTCGTCGGCCAGCACCCAGCGCCGGGCGAGGAGATCGGCATCGGCCAGCGATTGTTCCAGCTCGACCCCGGCCTGCTGGCCAGCAAAGGCCGGGTCAATGGGCCCGGCCCAATCGTTCCTGCCCCGAAACGCCGCTCCCGATAGGTGAGTCGGGCCGCATCCGATCATGGCGGGACATTACCTAGGGCGGGTTGGTCACGATCAGGTCGAAGCGCTCGTCCGCTACGGGTTCCTGCAGGCTGCCCAGACGAAGATCAACAGCGACATCGTTGAGTCGGCAGGTGACACTAGCCAGCTGCAGCGCGCGTGAGTTGAGGTCGGTGGCCACCACAGCGTTTCGCGCGCCACGTCGGGCGCAGACTCTGCATCCCATAGCGGTACCAAGATCGAGAGCCCCGGTCACCGGGTGCCGTAACCACATCCTCGTCAACGTAGTCGAGGCCTACTAGGAGACGCCGAACACGAAGTCGGGCCAGATCGAGTGACCACTCGCCATCGAGACCTGGCGACAGGTCCGAGACGATCCAGCCGCTGGGTCATGCGTGGCCAAGAGCGCCGCGTCAACTTCGGGTCAG
>JBBSQO010000103.1:0-7170 GCA_038244025.1 Propionibacteriales bacterium | reverse complement strand
GGACCAGGGCACCCCGATCCGAGAAATGGCGGCGGCCAGTCCACCACCAAAGGCTGCACCGACCACCTTCGCCAGCGAGATCCGTGAGTTGGCATTGACCAGGGTGGGCGGGCCTGGTCAACAGGGAGGGCGAAGAACAGCGTGCCGGCCAGCGACAC
The DNA here is from genome assembly GCA_038244025.1 of Propionibacteriales bacterium. Lineage (GTDB taxonomy): Bacteria > Actinomycetota > Actinomycetes > Propionibacteriales > Propionibacteriaceae > Microlunatus. The sequence goes on along the minus strand of JBBSQO010000103.1, from coordinate 7,012 downwards.
GGCGAGTGCCGCATCACCGGCCGACGTCAAAAACTGCAGGTTGACCAGTTTGGCCAGTCCGGTTTCGCCGGCCCCACCGGAGCTCGTGTAGCGCTGCACCCGGCCGGCGACGACCATGACTGAGGCACAAACATTGCGGGCGCAACCACCGACCAGACCGCCGACCACACTGGCGCCGTGTCTCAACTTCACGACCCCCATCCTGCCTGCTGCCGGGATTGTATTTCGCCTCCAGGTGTCCCGGGCTGCCACAATAGAGCCATGGCCACTTCCGAACGCAGCCCCGAGCGCAGTCATTCCGAGCGCAGCAGTGTTGAGGGCACCAGTTCTGAACGCAGCAGGCCAGCCAAGCCGGACGCCATCTGCGTCGCGGCTGTCGACCAGGCGCGGGAGGCGGCACTGCAGACGGCTGGACTGATGGGGGTCGGCGAGCACCTCGGGCAGGTGGTCGAAGCGGACCGGGTGGTAACGCACTCTTTCAGCTGTCCACACCCTGGGTATCGAGGCTGGCGCTGGTCAGTCACCGTGGTCCGGGCGGCCCGGGCCAAGGTGCCTACCGTCAACGAGGTGGTGCTGCTGCCGGGGGAGGATGCTCTGCTGGCGAGTGACTGGCTGCCCTGGGCGGACCGGATCGAGGGCGGCGACGTCGCACCGGGGATGCTGATGCCAACCCCGGACAACGACCCGCGGCTGATGCCCGGCTACACCGGAGGGGAAGAGGCCGCCGACGCTGACCCAGCCGAGATGAGCCAGCTGCGTGAGATCGTCGCCGAGCTCGGCCTCGGCCGCGAACGGGTTCTGTCCCCCGAGGGGCGCGCTGAGGCCGCGACCCGATGGTTGGAGGGCGACGGCGGTCCGGACAACCAGATGACCCGGCAGGCGCCGGCGCACTGTGTCACCTGTGGTTACTTCACCCGGCTGCAGGGAAACCTCGGCACCCTCTTCGGGGCCTGCACCAACCAGTACTCTCCCTCCGACGGCTCCATCGTCAGCGTCGACCACGGTTGTGGCGGGCACTCCGATGTGGTCGCCACAGATCGCACCGCCGAGCTGCCGCCGCCGATCTGGGACACCATTACCTTCGACGAGTCCGGGACCCTGTTCGACTGATCCCGGGTCCGACTGATCTTTTGAGTTGAGCCGGGACAATAGGGTGATGACCCGCCGGAACAAGCGCAACGAACAGGCCGAGTACCGCGCCGCCATTACCGCCTACGTGGCGATGGGCGCGGATGAGTCGGTGCAGCGGGTGGTCACGGCCGTCCACCGGCTGTCGAAACGGCTGAACCAGTGGTACGACCGGCAATTAGCCGACCTGGATGTGTCGAGCGGGGAGTGGTCCGTCTTGACCGAGCTAGCCCGGCTCTCAGATGAGCAGGCGATGACGCCGAGTGCCCTGGCCGAGGCCGCGGACGTGTCACCGTCCTCAATGACCGGACGGCTGGATCGGATGGTCGAGCGCGGACTTGTGACACGGGAGCCTGATCCTTCCAACCGGACTCGGGTGCTGGTGCGGCTGTCCGATCATGGATATGAGTTCTATGCCACGGCAATTCAGGAATCCAACGTGGTGGAGTCCGATGTGCTGTCCCCGCTATCGGAGAAGCAGCGCAATGATCTTGCTTCCCTGCTTGAGAGCCTGATCTCCCATGTTGACGAGGCGGATCTCTAAGCGCCTGAGGAGATGGTCCACCCCGGCCCGCTCTCGCTAGTCGGTAAGCAGGCCCGCCTGACGTCGGCGGCGCCGGTTCCAGCAATAGCGGAGACCGAGCAACCCGAGACCGAAACCAGTCAGACAGACCCATAACCACCAGCCGTTACCGGCCGACTCCAGCCGACCACGGAAGACCAGGCAGCCGATGCTGGCCAGTGCGAAACAGACGATACCGGTGGTGACCACGCTGAGCCCATCCACATCCATCGGAGCCACCTTGGCCTGCACCAGAAAGTGCTCTTGTGGCCCCGGTCTGGGCGAGTCGTTTACGTCGGTCACGTTCTCAGCCTACGATGCCCATCATGGTGAACAAGTCCCCCAAGGCCGTACGTCGTAACGTTGCTGACCAGGCCGGGGTCGGCTCGATCGATCGCTGGTTCGAGATCAGTGCTCGAGGTTCGACCGTCGGCCGGGAAATCCGCGGTGGCCTGGTCACGTTTTTCACCATGGCCTACATTCTTGCCCTCAACCCGCTGATTATCGGGACCGCCCCGGACGCGGCCGGAAACCTGCTCGGCGGGATGCCGTACAAGGACGCTGCCGGAGCGGTGATCGGAGGGAACGTTGACCACGCCATCACCCTGGTCGCGGGCGGTACTGCCCTGATCGCTGGAGTGATGAGCATCCTGATGGGCGTCTTCGGGCGCTTTCCAATCGGGATCGCGGCCGGGCTGGGTATCAATGCCCTGCTTGCCTTCGTGATCGCACCGCAGATGACCTGGCCGCAGGCGATGGGCCTGATCGTGATCGAAGGTGTGGTGATCACCTTGCTGGTGCTGACCGGGTTCCGGACCGCCGTCTTCCGGGCGGTGCCGCGTTCGCTTCGTACCGGGATCGCGGTCGGCATCGGCCTGTTCATCTGCTTTGCCGGCCTGATCGACGGGGGCGTGGTCCGCAAGCCGGCAGGTGCGCCACCGGTGGAGCTGGGCATCAACGGCTCGCTGGCCGGCTGGCCGATCTTCGTCTTCGTGCTCGGGCTGGTCGCGGTTGCGGTGCTCTATGCCAAGAAGGTCAGGGGTGCGTTGCTGATTTCGATCATCGGCGCAACGGTGGTAGCGGTGATCATCGAAGCCGTCGCCAAGATCGGACCGAAGGTTGGCGATGCCAACCCCAGCGGCTGGGTGCTGAACGTACCCGAGCTGCACAAGGTGATCGCCACACCCGACCTCGGCCTGCTCGGCAAAGTGGATGTCTTCGGCGGGTTCAGCTCGGCGGACAAGGTGCTGCCACTGCTCTTGCTCGCCTTCTCGCTGCTGCTGGCCGACTTCTTCGACACGGTGGGGACCGTGGTGGCCGTCGGGGCTGAGGGCGGCCTACTGGACGAGAAGGGCAACCCGCCACATCTGGGTGCCATTCTGACCGTTGACTCGATTGCAGCGGCTGCCGGCGGCCTGGGCTCGGTGTCCAGCAACACGTCCTACATCGAGTCAGCTACCGGTGTTGGCGAGGGTGCTCGTACCGGCCTGGCCTCCGTGATCACTGGCATTGGGTTCCTGCTGGCGATGTTCTTCGCCCCACTGATCAACATCATCCCCTCCGAGGCGGCCACCCCGGCGCTGGTGTTCGTCGGCTTCCTGATGATGAGCCAGGTCAAGAATGTCAACTGGGATGATGTCGAGGAGGGCTTGCCGGCCTTCCTGACCATGGCCCTGATGCCGTTCACGTTCTCGATCACGGTCGGCATTGGTGCCGGGTTCATCATGCACTGCTTGCTGAAGATGGTACGCGGCAAGGCGCGGCAGGTGCATCCGTTGCTGTACGTCGTGTCGGCCCTGTTCGTCATCTACTTCATCCAGGGACTGCTGTCCAAGTTGGTCAGCTGATCCGGCTCGCTGGGGTCGCACCATGGATTTTCGGTGGACCGCGGGTAACGTGAGAGCGTGGCGGGTTTCGCGGGTACTGTCGACCGCTTCCAGCGGCGGCACCCGGTGGTTGGGTTCCCGATCGCTGTCGTCTACAAGTTCTTCGACGACCAGGGCAACTACCTTGCGGCTGTCCTCACCTACTACACGTTCATCGCCATCTTCCCGTTGCTGCTGATTGCCTCCTCGGTGCTGGGCTTCGTCCTGCATGACAACCCCGCGTTGCAGCAGCAAATCCTGAACTCTGCCCTCAGCCAGTTCCCGATCATCGGTGACCAGCTCGGCCACCCCGGGGCGCTGCATGGCAGCAGTACGGCTGTGGTGGTGGGAGCGCTGGCCGCCTTGTATGGTGCGCTGGGCCTTGGGCAATCGGGCCAGAACACCTTGAACACTGCCTGGTCCGTCCCCCGCAACAGTCGGCTGAACCCGATTCGGGGTCGGCTGCGCAGCCTTGTCTTACTGGCGATGACCGGTCTCGCTGTCCTGGTTCTGGCGCTGGTGAACGTCTTCAGCAACAATGCCGAGGTCTTTGACGCCAAGGTCACTGCCGCATTCCAGGTGCTGATCGCGCTGGGCACGGTGCTCGGCAACGCGGCCGTCTTCACGGTGCTGCTCTGGCTCGGCACGGCGCACCGCCACCGCTTCCGGGACGGCGCGCCGGGGGCCATTACCGCGGCACTGCTGTGGCATGGGTTGCAGCTCGCCGGGGCGGCCTACGTCAAACATGTGCTCATCCGGGCCAATGCCATGAACAAGACGTTCGCCCTGGTGCTCGGACTGGTGGCCCTGATCTATCTCGCAGCGGTGCTGGCGGTGCTGTGTATCGAGATCAATGTGGTGAAGTCGAGCCGCCTCTATCCACGGGCGCTGCTGACGCCCTTCACCGACCACGTCAGCCTGACCGATGGTGACCGGCGCGCCTATGCCGCGTACGCGAAGGGTCAGCGGCACAAAGGCTTTGAGACCATCCAGGTCAGCTTTGACAAGCCCTCGGAGGGAAAGGACCCCGTACCAGACGGCAGGAAGCCAGCTGCCGACGGCAAGGCAGCAGCTCAGGAAGGCAAGCGGGGTACTTAGTCCTTGTAATTAGTCTTGCTAACTATTATGTTGGTGGTGATGGACAAGGAGCTTCGAACTCAGGCCGGGCTGGCCAGCGCGCTGCGACCCGTAGTCCTCCGGCTGGCCCGGCGACTGCGACAGATGCGGGACGAGTCCCTGCAGCTGACCAACAGCCAGCTGTCCGCCATCGGGGTGCTGATCAACCACGGCGACCTGCTGATGGGGGAGCTGGCGGTTCTGGAGAAGGTCCAGCCTCCCTCGATGACCCGGATCGTCAACGGGCTGGAAGAGCTCGGCATGGTGACCAGAGTTGCCGGTGCGGAAGACAAGCGCCAGTGCCGGGTGCACCTCACCGAGCAGGGCCGCGAGGTCGTGCTGGCCGACCGCCGCCGCCGGAATGCCTGGCTGGCCATCAGGATCGCCGAGCTGGCACCCGCGGAGCGCGAGGTGCTGCGGCGAGCGGTGCCGATTCTGGCGAAGGTCAACGACGCGTGAGCAGCTCGATGTTCGGGGCCCTGCGCAACCGAAACTACAAGATCTACATCGGTGGCTCCGCCGTCTCCAACATCGGCACCTGGATGCAGCGGGTTGCCCAGGACTGGCTGGTGCTGGAGCTGTCTGGCGGCTCCGGGATCGCGGTCGGCATTACCACCGGGCTGCAGTTCGTGCCGATGCTGCTGCTGTCGGCCTACGGCGGCCTGATTGCCGACCGGTTCGACAAGCGGCTCATCCTGCGGCTGTCGCAGATCTGGATGGCCCTGTGTGCCGCCACCCTGGGGATCCTCGCCATCTCCGGGGTGGCGCAGACCTGGCATGTCTATCTGGTGGCGCTGCTGTTCGGACTCGGTACCGCCTTCGATAATCCGGCCCGGCAGGCTTTCGTCTCCGAGGTGGTCGGCCCGGACCTGCTGTCCAACGCCATCGCGCTCAACTCCGCCAACTTCCACGCGGCCCGCATTGTCGGTCCTGCGCTGGCCGGCCTGGTGATTGCCCAGTTCGGCTCGGGCTGGGCGATCCTGTCCAACTCGGTCACTTATCTGGCCTTCATCGGCGCGCTGATCGCGATGGATGCCACGTCGTTGTATCTGCAGCCTCCGGCCAAGAGGGCCGGCAGGCAGATCCGGGAGGGACTGGCCTACGTTCGCAGGCGCCCCGACATCCTGCTGGTGCTGTTGACTGCCTTCTTTGTCGGTACCTTCGGGATGAACTTCCAAATGACCTCGGCACTGATGGCCCAGCAGCAGTTCCACCAGGGGGCCCAGGAGTACGGCATTCTCGGCACCTTCATGGCAGTGGGCTCGCTGGCCGGCGCGCTGTTAGCTGCACGACGCCGCTCGGTGCCACGGGGACGGTTCATCGTGCAGCTGGCGATCGCCTTCGGGGTGATCGAGATCATCTCTGGCCTGATGCCGACCTTTTGGACCTATGCGGCCAGTCTGCCGATCACCGGGCTGGCGGCGCTGCTGACTCTCACGTCATCGAACGCCTGCGTCCAGATGGGGATCGATCCCCGGCTGCGCGGCAGGGTGATGGCGCTGTATGCGATGGTGCTGATGGGCGGCACCCCGATCGGCTCACCCATCCTCGGGTGGATCGGTGAGGTCTTCGGCCCGCGCTGGACGCTGATCGGCGGTGGGGGACTGACCGTGCTGGGTGTCCTCCTCTCTGTCGCCTTCCTGGCCCGTCGCCAGCAACTGGAAATCTCACCGACGCTGCACCCTCGTCCACACTTCGAGGTTCATCGCCGAGCCATGTAGCCGGGAGCCAGGTAGACGGCGGGGGCGAACGGGGGGCTGATCAAGGCGTGCCGATAGCCTCGTCATCATGTTCGCCAAGGTCCTGGTTGCCAACAGAGGCGAGATCGCCGTTCGTGCATTTCGCGCCGCCTACGAGCTGGGTGCCCAGACGGTGGCCGTCTTCCCGTACGAGGATCGCAACGCCGTCCACCGGATCAAGGCCGATGAGGCCTATCTGATCGGGGAGGAAGGACATCCGGTCCGCGCCTACCTCGATGTAGGCGAGATCATCCGGGCCGCCCAGGAGTGCGGCGCCGATGCGATCTATCCGGGTTATGGGTTCCTCAGCGAGAACCCGGAGCTGGCCTCGGCCTGCGTGGCGGCAGGGATCACCTTTGTCGGCCCGCCCCCGGAGGTGCTGGAGCGGGCCGGAAACAAGGTCCGCGCGCTGGCGGCAGCCAAGGAAGCCGGCATCCCGACACTCGCTTCGTCGCAGCCTGCCGCGGACCTCGACACCCTGATCGCAGCAGCCAACGACGTCGGCTTCCCGGTCTTCGTGAAGGCGGTCGCCGGTGGCGGCGTCCGCGGCATGCGGCGGGTGGACGCCCGCGAGTCACTGCCCGAGGCGCTGGCACAGGCCT
>JBBSQO010000102.1:0-7173 GCA_038244025.1 Propionibacteriales bacterium | reverse complement strand
GCTTCATGAGCTGCGTGCCGTGGTGGCGCCGGTTCGGCTGCCGCTGATGCTGCCGGGTACCGAAGACCAGCGGCGCGCCATCCGGGAAATCACCAGCCAGCTCGATGACTATGTGCTGCCCCGGCTGGCCACCATTGACGCGCCACTGCTGACCGTGGTCGGAGGTTCCACCGGAGCCGGCAAGTCCACCCTGGTGAACTCTTTGGTCGGCCGCCGGGTGTCGGCCCCGGGCGTGATCCGGCCCACCACCCGGGCCCCGGTGCTGGTGCACCATCCCGACGATGCCCGCTGGTTCAGTGATGACCGCATCCTGCCCAGCCTGGCCCGGTCCTCCGCCTCTGTGTCGGCCTTAGGTGTGACAAGGGACTCACACTCCCTCCAGCTGGTGGCCGATGACTCCATCCCGGCCGGACTGGCGCTGCTGGACGCCCCGGATATCGACTCGGTCGTCGAGGAGAACCGGCTACTGGCGACCCAGCTCCTCTCCGCCGCCGACCTGTGGCTGTTCGTTACGTCGGCCGCCCGCTACGCCGACGCGGTGCCGTGGGACTTCTTGCTGTCCGCAGCACAGCGGAGTGCGGCGGTGGCCGTCGTACTGGACCGGGTGCCGCCGGGTGCCATGCAGCAGGTGCCGCCGCACCTGGGCCAGATGATGAACGACCGAGGGCTGGGTGACTCGCCGCTGTTCGCGGTGCCGGAGACCGTGGTCACCGACGACGGCCTGCTGCCGTCCTCGGCCATCCAGCCGATCCGGACCTGGCTGGCTAGGCTGGCCCGGGATGCCGCCAGCCGACACGAGGTGGTGCACCGCACCCTGGACGGTGCGATTGGTGCCCTGGCCGCCCGGACGCCCAGGCTAGCTGCTGCCGTCGATGAACAGACCGATGTGCTGCAGCAGCTCCGGGACGAAGTTGACCGCTCCTATGCCGAGGCGGTCCGTACGGTGGCGGTCCAGACCCAGGACGGCACCCTGCTCCGTGGCGAGGTGCTGGCCCGCTGGCACGAGTTCGTCGGTACCGGTGAGTTCTTCCGGGCGGTGGAGCAGAAGATCAGCTGGTTGCGGGACAAGATCGTCTCCACCTTCAAGGGCGAGCCGCCCGGGGCCACCAACCTGAAGGTCGCCGTCGAGTCGGGACTAGAGGCATTGATCCTGGAGGAGGGGCAGGCTGCGGCGGAACGGGCCGAAGAATCCTGGCAGGCCAATGCCGCTGGCAGGGAGCTGCTGCACCATATCCGCGAGGACCTGTCCCGCGCGTCACCGGACTTCGGCGCCGCGGTGGCCCGGACCATCCGCGACTGGCAGGGTGCCGTGCTGGACCTGGTCGCCGACGAAGGGATGAGCAAGCGGTCCAAGGCCAGGTTCCTCGCCCTCGGCGTCAACGGCATCGGGGTGGCTCTGATGATTGTGGTGTTCTCCCAGACCGGCGGGCTGGTTGGTGCCGAAGTCGGGGTTGCCGGCGGTACGGCGGTGCTGGCCCAGCGAGTCCTGGAGGCGGTCTTCGGTGACCAGGCCGTACGACGGCTGGCCACCAAGGCCAAGGATGATCTTGACTCCCGGGTCGAGGCCCTGCTCAGCGCCGAGCTGCTGCGTTATCACGCCGTGCTGGACCGGCTCGGAGTCCAATCCGACCAGGCCGGGGCGCTGCGCCAGGCAGCCGGGAATGTCGAGTCGGCCCGGTCCGAGGGCCTACCGACCAGCAGCACCGACCCGGAAGCGCTGGCGGGCCGGGAGCAGCCGGCGGCTCTGGAGGCCGGACCCGTACGGCGGGTTGAGCTGGCGACCATGGCGGCCGATGACGAGTCGTCAAACCTCATCGACCGCGGGATTGTCGACCCCGGGATTGTCGATGCCGAGATTGTGGACGCCGAAGTTGTCGAGCCCGGGAGATCAGATCCGCGGCCACCCGGGTCTGGCGGCCGACGCTGATGGCGAGGCAACGCTGATGACGAGGAGGGCCGACACGGAATCGCTGGCCGGGCGGGTCCGGGCGCTGGGTGAGGCGGTGCCGCTGACCCGAGGCCGGGTGGACGACGAGGTCATCGGCCAGGCGGCCCGGGTGATTGAGCAGACCGGTGAACGGCTGGCGCTCTCCGGCAATGCCACCGTCGTCGCCCTGGCCGGTGCCACCGGGTCAGGCAAGTCCAGCACCTTCAACGCCATCTCCGGCACCGACCTTGCCGTGGTCGGGGTGCGTCGCCCGACCACCTCACGTGCGCTGGCCACCAGCTGGGGTGCGGACTCGGCCGAGGAGCTGCTGGACTGGCTGAAGATCCCCCGGCGGCATGCAGTCGCGGCTGATGCCCGAGAGGCCGCGGCACTGGAGGGCCTGGTGCTGCTGGACCTGCCCGATCATGACTCGACCGAGGCAGCCCACCGGCTGGAGGTCGACCGGCTGGTGCAGCTGGTCGACCTGCTGGTCTGGGTGGTGGACCCGCAAAAGTATGCCGATGCGGCGCTGCACGACCGCTATCTCAAACCGTTGGCTGATCATGCCGAGGTGATGATGGTGGTGCTCAACCAGGCCGACCGGTTGACCCCGGCAGAATGCCGGCACTGCCTCGCCGATCTGCGACGGCTGCTGGCCAGCGAGGGGCTGGATCGGGTCGAGGTACTGGCAGTCTCAGCGGCCACCGGCCAGGGCATCGCCGAGCTACGGAAGAAGCTGGGCACAAGAGTGAGCGAGAAGAAGGCGGCCGCCAGACGGCTGTCGGCAGATGTCAGCCGGGCCGCGGATCACCTTCGGGAGGCGTCCGGGACCAAGCCGGCCGGGACACTGGAGCGGCGCAGCGTGCAGCAGTTGAACCGTGCTCTCGGTGAGGCCGCTGGCACTCCGGTGGTGGCCGAGGCCGTTGGCAAGGCGTGGCGGCTGCGCGGTGGGCTCGCCACCGGCTGGCCGGCCCTTGCCTGGCTGGCCAAGTTCAAACCCGACCCGCTGCGCCGGCTCCACCTGGACCGGCTCCAGCTGAACCGGAGGGGGAGCGGCCGGAAGCAGCGCGAGATCGATCCTTCCCACCTCGGCCGGACATCGCTGCCCAGCACCACCGGCGTCCAGCGGGCGCGGGTGGACAGTGCGCTGCGGCTGCTCTCCGACGAGGCCGGCGATGGCCTGACCCGTGGTTGGACGACGGCCGTCAAGGCGGCCGCCCGGTCGGCGGAGCAGGTCTTGGGCGACCAGCTGGACCAGGCGGTGGCCAGCACCGACCTGGAGATGGCCCGGCATCGTCGTTGGTGGGCGTTCGTCCGGGTGCTGCAGTGGCTGCTGGTCGCTGCCGTGTGTGTCGGTCTGGCCTGGCTGGCGGTTGACTTCGTGCTGGCCTATCTGCGGATGCCGCCGTTGCCGGAAGCCTGGTCCTTTCGCGGGATAGGTTTGCCGACCCAGCTGGTGATCGGCGGCGTACTGGCCGGCTTGTTGCTGGCCGGGGTCAGCAGGATTGGCATCGAGATCGGCGCCCGCCGTCGGGTGACCCATGCCCGACAGGCGCTACAGAAGTCGATTGCCCAGGTGAGCCGAGAGCTGGTGGTCGGGCCGGTGAACGCCGAGCTGGAGCGTTATGAGCGGGCCCGCGAGCTGCTCGATCTGGCCAGCGGCTGACCGCCCATTCCCACCCGGCTCCTCGTTATCCCGCACAGCTGGGACAACGTGACGAGATCCGGTGGGTGGCCCCTCGTTATCCCGCACAGCTGGGACAACGTGACGAGATCCGGTGGGTGGCCCCTCGTTATCCCACACAGCTGGGAAAACGAGACGAGATCCGGTGCGTGGCCCCTCGTTATCCCGCACAGCCGGGACGGTAGGCGTTTTCTGTGCGGCCCGTCTCCTTATCCACAGGGCGGTGGCCAGGTGAAGGCCTGTCCACAGAACCTACCCGGAGCTGCACGATCGTCGGCTCGGATCAGCAGGCTTGGGTTAACCGGGTAAGTGCTCGACGAAAAGAGGAGGCAGCGCGATGGAGGCATACATCAGCATGACGGGGTGGGTCGGTGGGGACGTGGAGTACAAGACCACCAACCGGACGGGTACGCCGTCTGCGAGTTTCCGACTGGCCTGTACGCCACGGCTGCGGCGCGGCGGCGACTGGACCGACGGGGAGACCACTTGGATCACGGTGACGTGTTTTCGGACCTTGGCCGACAACGTCAAGGCCAGCCTGGGCAAGGGTGAGCCAGTGCTGGTGATCGGCCGGCTGCGGACCCAGGCCTGGGACGGCGACGACAAGCAACGCCATGAGCGGCAGGTGCTGGAAGCGAGCACGATCGGCCATGACTTGACCAAGGGCAGCACGGCTTTCCAACGGACCGAGCGTCCGGTGGTCGAGGACTCGCAGGCCAATATGCGTGACCTGATCCTGGCCGCGGAGCGCAATGCCGGCAGTCCCGGGGAGGAGACGGAGGACGAGACGGCGGCATAAACCTCCAGTTACGACCCTCGGGTGGGGCGCCACAGGGGGAGGCGCGCGAGGGTGGGGCCGTCGGCGACGGTGGGTTTGACTCATGGGTTGGCGCCCGGTGGCCGCTGCGGTGGCCAGGTGGTCCATGGTCGTGCGGGCTTGGTGTGCTTCGCCTGGTGTCGGTCGGTAGACTGCCTCCCTGGGCCTGCGGACGGATGACCGTCCGGTCCGCGCCGGCGTACTAGGTCCGGGGCGGGGCTCACTCGATACCCACCCACCTCCCAAACGCAAAGGTCTTGAGTCAGACAGATGGCTGAATATGTCTTTTCCATGCACAACGTCCGCAAGGCGCTGGGCGACAAGGTCGTCTTGGACAACATCACCCTGTCGTTCTTGCCGGGGGCAAAGATTGGCGTGGTCGGGCCTAATGGCACCGGCAAGTCAACGCTGCTGAAGCTGATGGCCGGTCTCGAACACGCCAACAATGGCGATGCGATGCTGGCCAAGGAGGCGACGGTCGGAATCCTGCTGCAGGAGCCACCGCTGACCGAGGGCAGGACGGTGCTGGAGAACATTGAGGAGGCGGTCGCGGAGACCAAGGGATTGCAGCAGCGGATGGACGAGCTCGGGATGGCGATGGGCGAGCCCGATGCGGACTTTGATGTGCTGATGGCCGAGATGGGTGACGTGCAGACCGAGCTGGACCGCCGCAACGCCTGGGACATTGACGCCCAGCTGGAGCAGGCGATGGATGCGCTCCGCTGCCCGCCGGGCGACACCGTGGTGGACATCTTGTCCGGGGGTGAACGCCGCCGGGTGGCGCTGTGCAAGCTGTTGTTGCAGCAGCCGGACCTGTTGCTGCTGGATGAGCCGACCAACCACCTGGACGCCGAGTCGGTGAACTGGCTGGAGGGCCACCTGAAGTCCTATCCGGGAGCCGTACTGGCCGTCACCCACGATCGGTACTTCCTGGACAATGTCGCGGAGTGGATCCTCGAGATCGACCGCGGCAAGACCCATCCCTACGAAGGTAACTACTCCACTTACCTGGAGACCAAGAAGTCCCGGCTCCAGGTGGAGGGTCGCAAGGACGCCAAGCGGTCCAAGATCTTGGAGCGTGAGCTGGACTGGGCCCGCTCGAATCCCAAGGCGCGGCAGGCCAAGAACCGGGCCCGGCTGGCTCGCTATGAGGAGCTGGCCACCGAGGCGGAGAGGTCGCGGAAGCTGGACTTCGAGGAGATCAACATCCCGGCCGGTCCCCGGCTCGGCAACCAGGTGCTGGAGGCCAAGGGCCTGGTCAAGGGCTTCGGTGACCGGCCGTTGTTCAACGGCCTGGACTTCTCGCTGCCGCGGGCCGGGATCGTCGGCGTCATCGGACCGAATGGCGTCGGAAAGTCGACCCTGTTCCGGATGATCGTCGGCGAGGAGCAGCCTGACTCCGGTGAGCTCAAGGTCGGCGATACGGTCAAGATCTCCTATGTCGACCAGGGTCGTGAAGGGCTCGATCCCAACAAGAACATCTGGGAGCTGGTGTCGGACGGGCTCGACTTCATCAAGGTAGCCCACTATGAGGTCCCGTCGCGGGCCTATGTCGCGTCCTTCGGGTTCAAGGGCCCGGACCAGCAGAAGCCAGCGGGTGTGCTGTCGGGCGGCGAACGGAACCGGCTGAACCTTGCCCTTACCCTCAAGCTCGGCGGCAACGTACTGCTGCTGGACGAGCCGACCAACGACCTGGATGTGGAAACCCTGCAGTCACTAGAAGATGCGCTGTTGGAGTTCCCCGGCTGTGCTGTGGTGATCTCCCACGACCGCTGGTTCCTGGACCGGGTCGCCACCCACATCCTGGCCTGGGAGGGCGATAATGAGGACCAGTCCCAGTGGTTCTGGTTCGAGGGCAACTATGCCGACTACGAGGCCAACAAGATCCAGCGGCTCGGTGCCGAAGCGGCCCGCCCGCATCGCGCCACCCACCGTCGGCTGACCCGCAGCTGAGTTCGAGGTCAGCGGATTGCCACCAGGACCCGGTCGGCACCTGTCTGCCAGACAGTGCCGATCTCGGTGAAGCCGGCCGCGGCCAGTGCGGCGATATGGTTGTCCACGGACGGTTCCGGATCGATCTGGTGCTCGACCCAAGCCGCCCTGGCCCGCACCAGTTCGGTCAGTTCGGGTGCGCGCTGCACGGCCTCCCACCACTCGGACCAGCCCTCACCGTCGGAGGCGCCGGCCCGCTCGGCTCGGCCCTTCTGGACGGCATCGGCTACCCTCCGGAGCCGGGTACGGTCGGCGGCCTCGTAAAGATGATCACCATTGACGAGCAGACCGCCATCGTCCAGCCGGGAGCCAGCAATGGCGTAGACCTCGCCGAGTTCCGCGCCGGTCAACCAGTGCAGTGCCGTGGTGCTGACGAAAGCGTCCGGTGCCCGGTCCAGGTCGAGTGCCTCGTACCAGCCGGGAGTCCGCAGATCATGTTCGACAACCGCAGTCGAGGATTGTGACCGTAGGCAGCGCGGGCCAGCCCCGCCAGCAGCGGACCCGCGTCGACTCCGACCACACGGGCTGCCGGAATCCGGTCGAGCAGCCGGATCGCCAGTGAACCTGGTCCGATGCCCAAATCCACGATTCTCGGGTCCGATCGTGGGATGGCAGCCTTGAGCACATCGGTGATAACGCTGAAGCGCTCCTCACGATCGGCAATGTAGGTTTGCTGTTGCTGGTCCCATCGGTCAAGCCACTTCTCGGCATCGGCACGTGACAGCATCAAAGACTCCTCATCCGGCGTCGGGT
>JBBSQO010000101.1:0-7181 GCA_038244025.1 Propionibacteriales bacterium | reverse complement strand
GGGCATAGTCGGCAGTGATCTTCACCACGAATACCTCATCGGACTCGGGCACGTCGTCGGCCAGTGCCGCGGCGACCGATGGCTCCACCGGGTCGGGGTTGCCTTCGGGACCGTCGACCAGGTCAGGGTCGATGGCCGACTCATTGTCGGTGTTGGAGAACATCTCGATGACGATGCGCTCAACCGCCGGGTCCCAGGCAATCGTCATGGTCCCAACCCGGAACTCTTCGGTAATGGGAGCATCCAGTGGATCGTTGTCGCTGGTCTGATCCCGCGATGACGGTATCGGCGCCTCACCGCTGCCGCGCCTAAGTATCTCGTCCAGCACCCGCTCCAGGTGTTCAGCCAGCACCGACACCTGCTGTTTCTCACAGGCGACACTGGTGATCCGGTTGCCTTCTCGAGCCTGCAGGAAGAAGGCACGCTCTCCCGGTTGTCCGACCGTGCCGGCGACAAACCGGTCTGGAGAGTCGTAGCGGTGCGTGAGAATCGCCATAGACCTAGCCTATGCCTGGCCACTGGGCTGCCAAACCGGACCACGCAGGCCAACCGGACCACGCAGGCCAACCGGCCCAGGGTTGCCCCCGGGCAACCAACGCTTGACTGGTCACCTCGGCCGGTTAGGCCTGCTGGGTACCTAGGCCGCCACCGACCGTTGCCCCCGGAGTCGATGCAGTGTGCCGACGACGCCGTACCGGCCGTGGCTTTGCCAACATCGAGGACAGATCTCCGGCGACAGAGTTCATCATCCAGACGTAGGGGCGATCCGGCGCGTAGTGAATCACCGAGATAGAGGCCGGGTTGACGACGATGCGCTGGAAAGAGTCCAGATGCATGCCGAGTGCATCGGCGAGGATCGCCTTGATCACGTCAGCATGGGAGACCGCCGCCCAGACCGCATTACTACTGTCAGCTTCTCGCAGCGAGGCGTCCCACCTTCGCATAGTGGCCACGGCACGGGCTGACATCTCGATCATGGATTCACCATCGGGAAACCTGACCGCCGACGGTTGGTGCTGGACAGTGGTCCACAGCTTCTCCTTGGCCAGGTCGGAGATGCTCCGCCCGGTCCAACTCCCGTAGCCGCACTCGAGCAATCCGCCTTCGGTCTGCGGCCGAAGGCCGTCGTCGCGTTCGGCCACCAGTGCCTGAGCGGTCTGTCGGCAACGCACCAGCGGCGAGGTGACTATCGCGGCAAGGCGCACGCCCCGGATCCGGCCCGCGGCCGCTGTGGCCTGCTCGTGCCCGAGGTCGTCCAACTTCACTCCCTTGGTCCGACCGGCCAGCACGCCAGTGGAGTTGGCCGTGGTGCGGCCATGTCGTACCAGCAATACTGTGGTCATGATGGCAGGTTATGCGATCGGCCATGAACGCGGGCTTTGCCGCGGTGGTCTGACCAGTGCTTGATCTTATCGTACGGTCTGCGGTCCCGGCCGACGCTGCCGATATCGCCCGGGTGCACACCCTCGGCTGGCAGCGTGGCTATGCCGGGTTGCTGCCGTCGAAGTATCTGGCGCGGCTCAGCATCGGGGCCAGCGAGCGGCGCTGGAAGTCACAGCTGGCCGACACCGATCGGCAGACTGTTGAGTACGTTGCCGAGCTCAACCAGCAGATTATCGGCCTGGTGGTGGCCGGACCCTCGGTCGACCCAGACGCGCCCAATGATTGTTCGGTAGGAGAGATCCACGCCATCTATGTCGACCCAGGCTGGTGGGGGTCCGGGGTTGGCCATGCGCTGCACCAGCAGGCCATCGCAGCGTTCAGCGAGGCCGGCTGCTCCGAGGCGACCCTGTGGGTGTTACACGGAAACGATCGAGCGATCAACTTCTATTGTCGACAGGGCTGGAAAGATGATCATCTCGACAAGACGGAACACCGCACCGAGGTCAGCCTACGCGAGCAGCGCTACCGACTCAGGCTCAGATCTGTTGACGAGCAGCAGCACGGCTGAGGTTCACCAGTCCAGCTCGCGATACCGACCACGCCAGGAGGTCAACGGCGGCTCCCCGCCGTCGGCAGCGATCTCGATCTTCTCGACTGAAGCACGGACCAGCAATCCCCAGCCGGCATGGTCGGACTCGCCGGGCAGCAGCCGGGCCCCCAGCCAGGCGGCCGCCTCGGTCAGCACCGGGCCCCATTCGGTCTGAGTCCACTGAGCCATCCGGAAGGCGCCGCCGGGCGCCGGACCAGTGCCGGCGAAAGCATCGGCCAGGGTCCGGTGCGGCCAGCGCAGCAGGCTGACGGCCACCACCCTGGTCCGGCTCAGCAGCGGCCAAAGATCGGAGTCCTCATCAATCAGCCCGAGCAGCTGGCCCGGTCGGCCGTCGCCGATCATCATCGACGAGACGGTCAAGCCCTGGCGCTCGTGGTCATCGGCCGTGGTCCACAGACCGACTGCGGCAGGAAACCGGCCCCGAAGACGGCGCAACGGGTTGCGGTCCTCCTCGGCCGGCAGGAAGGGGTGCTCGGAGTGGATGCTCACCCCCCAGTTGTATCCGACCAGCTTGTATCCGACCAGCGACCGGCGGTGAGCGTCAGCTGACAATTCCGGTCAGCGACCGGGCGCCTTCTCAGCACTTCCGCGGACTCGTCCCGTACGCTGTGGGGCGGTCTGAGTGGACCCGAAGAGATCGGCTGCGGCTTCCGGACCGCAATGAGGAGGGTGCAATGGGTTGGTTCGAGGCGCTGGTGCTCGGCATCGTCCAAGGACTAACGGAGTTCCTGCCGATTTCCTCCAGTGCCCACCTTTCCATCGTGGGTCAGTTCTTTGGCGGTAGGGATCCGGGATCGGCCTTCACCGCCATCAGCCAGCTCGGTACCGAGACGGCCGTGGTGATCTACTTCCGCAAGGACATCTCCCGGATCATCGTTGCCTGGTTCAAGGCGCTGATCGGCAAGATCCCGCGCACCGATCATGACGCGCGAATGGGCTGGTTGGTGATTATCGGTTCGATCCCGATCGTAGTGCTAGGGCTGTTCTTCCAGAACGCCATTGACTCGGGGCTGCGCAACTTGTGGATCACCGCGGCGATGCTCGCCGGCTTCGGATTGATCATCGGCTTCTTCGACCGGCGGGCCAGAAATGTACGTCAGCTGGAGGATCTCAGCTGGAAGGACGGCATCATCTATGGGCTAGCCCAGTCGCTGGCGCTGATCCCCGGCGTGTCCCGCTCAGGTGCGACGATCACCGCCGGTCTGGCGCTCGGCTACGAGCGCGAAGCCGCCGCTCGCTACTCCTTCCTGTTGGCCATCCCGGCCGTACTGGGCTCGGGGCTGTACAAGCTGCTCGACATCTCCAGTGATCCGGTGCCACCCGCCTGGGGACCGATCGCGCTGGCCACGGTGGTCGCCTTCGCCATCGGGCTGGCGGTCATCCACTGGCTGCTGAAGTACATCAGCACCCACAACTTCTCCCCGTTCGTGCTCTATCGGCTGCTGCTGGCCGCTGTGGTCGTAGTGTTGCTGCTGACCGGCGTGCTCCACCCGCTACCACCGAGCTGAACCCTGGTTAGGGCTGGACCGCGACTACAGCCGGGCGGCCTCCTGCGCCTCGGCCACCGTGGCCATGACCTGGATTTTCTCCTCCACCGAACCGCCGTACGGAGCCAGCGCGCAGGTCGTCACCCCGGAGTCGGCCAGCCGCCGCAGGCCGTCGGCGATGCGCTTGGTGTTGCCGAGCAGGGAGGTCTTGTCGATGAAGTCAAAGGGTACGGCCGCCATCGCCTCGCGGTGCCGCTTGCCGAGGAAGAGGTCCTGCACCTTCGCCGCCGCATCCCGATAGCCCATCCGGACGGCCAGCTGGTTGTAGAAGTTCTGGTCCTTGCTGCCCATCCCGCCGAGATAGAGCGCCGCATAACCCCGGACCGGATCGGCGCAGCGCTGCGGGTCCGCACCTACCACCACCGGCACCGTCGGGACCACATCGAAGCCGTCCAGCGACCTGCCGACCTTGGCCCGGCCGACGGCGACGTGGGACAGCTGTTCGGCGGCAAAGTCCGCGGCCTAGAAGACCGCCAGCCAGCCGTCGGTCAGCTCACCAGCGACCTCCAGGTTCGCCGGCCCGACCGCGGCCAGGTAGGTCGGAATATGTGCACTGACCGGTTCAATCGTCAGCTTCAGCGGCTTTCCCGGGCCGCCTGGCAGCGGCAGCGGATAGTGCCGGCCAACGTGTGACACCGTCTGGCGGCTGAGCGCCATGGTCAGCACCTCGATGAACTCCCGGGTCCGGCCGAGCGGGGCGGAGAAGGGCACGCCGTGCCAGCCCTCGGAGACCTGCGGACCGGAGACACCGAGCCCGAGCCGGAACCGCCCACCGGAAAGCAGGTCCAGGCTGGCGGCGGTCATCGCCGTCATCGCCGGGCTACGGGCCGGGATCTGCATCACCGCTGATCCGATCGCGATCCGCTCGGTCTGGCCGGCCAGCCAGGCCAGCACAGTGGGACTGTCCGAACCGTACGCCTCGGCAGCCCAGACCACGTCGAAGCCGAGCGACTCCGCCGCCTGGGTGAGCCGCAGCTGTCCCTGCGGGTCGTCCGCGCCGACCATGTACCCAAGGTTCAGACCGAGTTTCATGTGTCTCAACGTAGTGGGCTGTCGCGGTTTCACCCGGATCGTTCCTCGCCAACCATCCGCGATCCTTGGCTCACGACCCAGGACGCCGGACTGGCCGACGGTAGGGTCGGGCACTATGGAAACGAGGGTCGTCGGCGGCAGTGGTCTGCGGGTTTCCCGGCTGGGATTAGGGACCATGACCTGGGGCCGGGACACCTCCCCCGATGACGCCCGACAGCTGCTGGAGACGTTCTGCGCCGCCGGGGGCACGCTGCTAGACACCGCAGCCGCCTATGGCGCCGGCGATGCCGAGCGACTGATCGGCCAGCTGGTCCCCGAGATCTCCCGGCGCGAGGAGATGGTGATTGCCACCAAGGCAGGCTTTGCCATCAGTAACGGGCGTCGCGTCATCGACACATCCCGGACCGCCCTGCTCCGTGATCTCGAAGGCTCACTGCGCCGGCTGCAGACCGACCATGTCGACCTCTGGCAGCTCCATGCCTGGGGGGACGCTCCGTTGGAGGAGTCATTGGCCGCGATGGATCATGCCATCAGCCAGGGCATGACCCGTTATGTCGGCATCTCCAACTTCGTCGGCTGGCAGACTGCCCAGGCGGCCACCTGGCAGCGCGCCTTTCCCGGCCGGGCACCAATCACCAGCGCCCAGGTCGAGTACTCCTTGCTCGCCCGCCGGGCCGAGGTCGAGGTGCTGCCTGCGGTCCGCGCGTTCGGGCTCGGTTTCTTCCCGTGGTCACCGCTCGGCCGGGGCGTGCTGACGGCCAAGTACCGGACCGCGATCCCGCGCACCTCGAGGGCGGCCACCGACCATTTCGCCTGGTTCGTTGAGCCCTATCTGGAAGCACGGTCTCGCGGCGTGGTGGAGGCTGTCGTCAAGGCGGCCGACGGGTTGGACCTCAGTCCACTGCAGGTTGCGCTGCTCTGGGTCCGTGATGCCCCGGGCGTGACCGCGCCGCTGCTGGGCGCCAGGACGGCGGCCCAGCTGCAGCCCTGCCGGGAGGTCGACGATACCGAGCTGCCAGCCGCGATCGCCTCGGCGCTGGATGACGTGTCCGGAGGTCCGCTAGCCGCACGATGAGTGGGAGCTGCGCTCACCGGTCACAGACCGCAGATTCGCCGCGGGCAATCTGCAGTCTGTAACCGGTTTTGCCAGCGGGGGCCTACTACAGCGTCGGCCGGACCTTGATGATCTTGCGCCGGATCCAAACGTCACGGGTGCCATCGGCATAGCGTCGCAGCCTGGCCAGCTCCCAGCCGCCGTACTCCGCCTGCTCGGTCAGCAGCTGGCGGACGGCGTTGCGGGATATGTGCCGGCCAAGGCGGACCCGCTCAACCTGGTACTCAACAGCCCGAATGCTCATTTCCGGTCCACCCTAGACGAACCATCAGGCTTCGGCGAGGAACCGGTCCAGCACCCGGGCACCAAACTCCAGCGAATCGGTCGGCACCCGCTCGTCGATGCCGTGGAACATGCCGACGAAGTCGAGCTCTGCTGGCAGCCGCAACGGCGTAAATCCGAAGCAGCGGATGCCGAGCCGGTCCCAGGCCTTGGCGTCGGTGCCGCCACTCATCAGGAACGGAACCGCCCTGGCTGCTGGGTCCTCGGCCAGCAGGCACGACTGCATGGCCTCCACCAAGGCACCGGAAAACTCCGTCTCCACCGAGGGCTGGTGCTGCACCTCCTCGTAGCGGACGTGCTTACCGATCAGCTCCTTGATAGTGACGAAGAACTCCTCCTCCCCACCCGGCACGAACCGGCCGTCGATGGCCGCGGTGGCCTGGCCCGGGATCACGTTGTGCTTGTAGCCGGCCTTGAGCATGGTGGGATTGGCGGTATTGGACATGGTGGCCCCCACCATCCGCGAGATGCTGCCGAGCCTGGCCAGGGTGGACTCCACGTCGTCCGCGTCGAGATCCACCTCGAGGGCATCGGAGACCGCGTCGAGGAAGGCCCGCTGCGGGTCGGTGATCCGTTCCGGCCATTGATGAGTGCCGATCCGCGTGACAGCACTGGCCAGCTCGGTGACCGCGTTGCTGTCATTGCGGAAGGAACCGTGCCCGGCGACCCCGTCAGCGATCAGGTTGAGCCAGGCCATTCCCTTTTCCGCTGTCTGGATCAGATAAAGCCGCAGGTCGTCCTTGATCGTCAGCGAGAAGCCGCCGACCTCACCGATTCCCTCGGTGCAGCCCTCCAGTGTGTCCGGATGCTGGTCGACCAGGAACTGGGCCCCCTTGCTGCTGCCGGCCTCCTCATCGGCGGTGAACACCAGCCGGATCGGCCGTCGCGGGGCAACGCCCGCCCGGGCCCGGGCCCGGACCACGCTGAGCACCATGGCGTTGAAGTCCTTCATGTCGACCGCGCCGCGGCCCCAGACACAGCCGTCGGCAATCTCACCGGCGAAGGGATCGACCTGCCAGTCCGCGGCGTTGGCCGGCACCACGTCCAGGTGGCCATGAACCAGCAGCGGTGTTGCCGAGCTATCCACCCCCTCGGGCTCCCAGCGCGCCACCAGGGTCGTGCGGGTGGGCTCGGACTCGTACAGCTCGGACTCGATGCCGACCTCGTCGAGCAGGGTAGCCACGTGCTCGGCTGCCTTGCGCTCCCCCGGTCC
>JBBSQO010000100.1:0-7184 GCA_038244025.1 Propionibacteriales bacterium | reverse complement strand
GGCCTGCAGGCCATCGACAACGCGGTACGCCGCGGCTGCTCCGGCAAGCGCGAGGACATCAAGACCAACCTTTCCAAGGTCAAGAACCTGCCGACCGTACTGGGCGATCTGAGCATCGACGAAAACAGGGACGCGGTGCAGGAAGCTCTGGTGCAGGTGATCAAGAACGGCAAGTTCGCCATCCTGAAGTAGCGCCTGCGCATCCACGCGGTAAGGGATTCACTATGCAGCAACTGATGGATGGCATATTTCTCGGCTCGATCTACGCCCTCTTCGCCACCGGCTACACCCTCGTCTTTGGTGTGCTGGACCGGCTCAACCTGGCCCACGCGTCGGTTTTCTCGGCCGGCGCGCTGGTCGGGATCGAGGTGGTGACCCGCTCTGGCCTGTCCATCTGGCTGGCAGTGCCGATTGTCATGGTCGTTGGCGCAATTCTCGGGCTGATCATTGAACGGGTGGCCTTCCGGCCGCTGAGCGGACGGCACGATGCGCACTTTGCCGGGCTGATCTCCTCGATTGCGCTGGGCGCGATCTTTGTTGCCTTGCTGCAGGCCCGGTACGGACCGGACACCACCCGCTTCCCGCCGGAGGTGTTTCCCACCACGCGCTTCCAGTTCCTCGGCGCTACGGTGTCGCTGCTGCAGCTGCTGATTCTGCTGATCAGCATCGGGCTGGTGGTGCTGTTGACCTGGATGGTGGCGAAGTCGAAGCTCGGCCGCGGCATGCGTAGCATCGCCGAAAACCCGCATGCCGCATCGGTGCTCGGGATCAACGTCAACCGGGTGACTGCGATGACCTTTGCCATCTCATCTGCCCTGGGTGCGGCAGCGGGGGTGCTGTTCACGCTGAATGTGAACACCGCCCAGCTCGGCATCGGTCACTCGGTGGAGCTGAAGGGACTTGCGGTGATCATCGTCGGCGGCCTCGGGTCGTTGCCGGGGGCGCTGGTCGGCGGCCTGCTACTCGGCCTGGCCGAGGTCTATGCGGTCAACTATGTCGGCACATCCTGGCGCGACATGGTGGCCTTCGGACTCCTCTTCGCAATCCTGGTGGTCCGGCCGCAGGGCATCTTCGGCGCCCGCAAGGCCCGGAAAGTCTGACATGTACCAGTACACCTCCTTAGTCACCCTGATCGCCCTGTCGGCAATCCTGGCCTACAGCTTCTATGCCGTGCTACTGGCCGGCCAGCTGAGCCTGGCCCAGCTGGGCCTGGCCTCGCTGGCCGCCTTCACCTCCACCCTGGTGGTGCCATCCGAACCCCTGCTCGGCTTCATCCCGCCACTGGTGGTGGGCCTCGTCTTCGGTATCGCCATCGGGATGGTCGCGGCCTTCATCCTCGGCCTGCCGCTGATGCGGCTGCGCGGGGTGTTCCTGGCCATCGCGACCCTGGCTTTTGCCGAGATGGTGCGGATCTTCCTGATCAACCAGTCGTGGAGCAACGGTGCCCAGGGAAAGTCGTTCCCCAAGCTGGTCGGACCCGGCACCGCCTGGATCGTGCTCGTCATTGTCGCGTTCTGCTTCTGGCGGCTGGCCGGCTCCCGGCTGGGCCGCGCCTTCAATGCCATTCGCGAGGACGAGCTGGCCGCTGCGTCGATGGGCATCAACGTGGCCAGCCATCGGATGCTCTCCTTCGTGATCGCCGGCGCCTTGTCCGGCCTGTACGGCGTCCTGCTCGCCTACTTCACCCGGTTTGCCGACCCGAACGAGTTCTCCTTCACCGCCGCGGTCGACGGTCTGGTCACCGCGGTGGTGGGTGGTGTGGCTTTGTTCATCGGGCCGGTGCTGGGTGGCATCTTCCTCACCGTGCTGCCCGAGCTGCAACGCACCTTTGGCATCGATGCAAGCTGGATCAGGCCGCTGATCTCGGGGGTGCTGCTGCTGCTCGTGATCTTGTTCGTGCCCGGCGGCCTGTCCGGCCTGATCCCGCGGCGCAGGTCGGCGAGCAGACTGGAACAGGACCCGGCCTACCTGCCGGCCAGGCCGGATCTACCGGCAGCCGGCAGCCGGTTGGTCGAGCTGCGCGGTCTGAGCAAGTCCTACGGTGGCGTGCATGCGGTCCGATCCGTGGACCTGGAGCTCGACGCCGGTGAGATCCTCGGACTGATCGGACCGAACGGCGCGGGCAAGACAACGTTGGTCAACATGGTCAGCGCGTTCACCACCCAGACGGCCGGGACCGGTGACGTACTGGGCCGGCGGCTGGCCAGACCGACGAAGGCGCACCAGCTCGCCCAGGCCGGGGTGGCCCGGACCTTCCAGCAGATCAAGCTTTTCGCCCGGCTGTCCGCGCTGGAGAACGTGGTCGTCGGCAGCTACCGGATCTCGAGGGGCACCTTCTGGCGACGCCTCATCTTTCTTCCCTCGGCGCGCCGGGACGAACGGCAGACCACCGCGCTGGCGTCGGCACAGCTGGCCCGGGTCGGGCTGGCCGAGAAGGCGGCCACGCCGGCCGGCGACCTCTCCTACGGAGACCAGCGGCGCCTGGAGATCGCCCGCGCGCTGGCCTCCCACCCGACGCTGCTGGTGCTCGATGAACCGGCGGCCGGGATGAACCGGGTGGAGGCCGGTCGGCTGGCCGAGCTGATCCGCCTCCTCGGCGCGGACGGGATCGGCATCTTGGTGATCGAGCACAACGTACGGATGATGCTGGAAACCTGCGACCGGATCATGGTGCTGAACTTCGGTGAGGTCATTGCCAGCGGTGCTCCCGTCGACGTGGCGCGCGACCCTGCGGTGCTGGAGGCCTACCTCGGCTCCGATGCGGCCAAGAGTGAGGTGGCCCAACATGCCGTGCAGGACTTGACCGCCACCGCTGACCAGGCGACCCAGCCGTCGGCAGGGGACAGCCGATGACCGATTCGATCCTCACCGTCGAGGGTCTGCAGGTCAACTATGGCCATGTTGATGCGGTCCGCGACATCTCCATCGACGTGCCGGCCGGCGCGCTGGTCACGCTGGTCGGCGCCAACGGGGCGGGCAAGACCTCCATCCTGAACGCGGTTTCGGGACTGCTCCGGCCACGCCGGGGGACAATCCGGTTCAAGGGCCGCGACGTCACCCGCTGGCCGGCCCACAAGATGGTCAAGGCGGGGCTTGTCCAGGTGCCCGAGGGACGAGAGATCCTCGGCACCCTGACCGTGGCCGAAAACCTGATGCTCGGTGGGTGGCATCGTGGCAGCACGGTGCAGGCCGGAGTGACCCGGATGTATGAACGCTTCCCGGTGCTCGCCGACCGCCGAAAGCTGTCGGCCGGCTCGCTGTCCGGTGGAGAGCAGCAGATGCTAGCGATCGCCCGGGCGCTGATCGCCGAGCCGGAGGTGCTGCTGCTGGACGAGCCTTCGATGGGCCTGGCGCCAAAGATTGTCGATGAGGTCTTCGCCGTCATCGAGATGATCCTCCGGACCGGGACGACGGTGGTGCTGGTCGAACAGAACGCCCGGCGTGCCCTGGCGGCGGCCGATTTAGGCTATGTGCTGGAGACCGGCGAGATCACCCATTCCGGGCCCGCCGCCGACCTGCTGGCCGACGAGCGGGTGATCGAGGCCTATCTGGGACTCGAATGATGGGTACGTGAGCCAGACCCACCATTTGCCGACAGAACGCGAGAAGTGATGGGTCGTACAGCGGAATCGGCACCAGTTGCCGCCAGCAGGCGTGAAATGACGCGGGTCGGCTCGGCGCTGAACAGATCCTCGGTACCGGCGCCGGATCGGTATCCTTAGCCCTATGACGTTCACCGATCAGGCCACCCGCGCCCGGGAGGCGTCGCTGGCCTTGGCGAAAGCGACCCGGGCGGCCAAGGATGCGGCGCTGGAGGCGATGGCTGATGCGCTGGCCAAGGCAGAGAGCGCCGTACTGGAAGCGAACGCCGACGATGTCCGCCGGGCCGAGGAGTCCGGCACCGGAACCGCTCTGGTGGATCGGCTGCGGCTGACCCCGGACCGGATTGCCGGCATGGTCGACGGCCTGCGAGCCATCGCCGGGCTGCCCGATCCGGTCGGCGATGTCGTCCGCGGCTGGACGAACGCGAACGGGGTTGAGGTCCGGCAGGTACGGGTACCGTTCGGGGTGATCGGCATCATCTATGAGGCCCGTCCCAATGTCACCGCCGACGCGGCCGGAATCTGCCTCAAGTCGGGCAATGCGGTGCTGCTGCGCGGCTCATCGTCGGCCGTCGCCTCCAACGAGGCGGTCGTCCAGGCTCTGCGATCGGGTCTCCGGGTTGCCGACCTGCCGCCTGATGCCGTCCAGCTGATTACCGGCCCACGTGAGGTCACCGGCGAGCTGATGGCGGCCCGCGGGCTGGTCGACGTCCTCATTCCCCGCGGTGGCGCCAACCTGATCGAGACCGTGGTCCGCAACAGCCAGGTGCCGGTGATCGAGACCGGTACCGGGAACTGCCACCTTTATGTTGATGCGTCCGCCGACGAGTCGATGGCGCTGGATATCCTGCTCAACGCCAAGACCCAGCGGCCCTCGGTCTGCAACGCAATTGAGACGCTGCTGGTGCATGCCGATATCGCGGACTCCTTTGTACCGAAGGCGCTGCGGGCCCTGGCGGAGGCCGGCGTCAGCGTGCATGGTGATCAGCGGATCGCAAGCTATGGTGAGGTGATCTCAGCAAAGAAGGCTGACTATGCAGAAGAATACCTCGCGCTGGACCTGGCGGCTGCGGTGGTCGATTCCCTCGATCGGGCGCTGGCGCATGTCCGGACGTACTCGACGGGGCACACTGAGACGATCATCACGCAGTCGCAGGCCGCGGCGCAGAGGTTTGTTTCGGAAGTAGATGCGGCCGCGGTGCTGGTGAACACGTCCAGCCGGTTCGTGGACGGGGGAGAGTTCGGCTTCGGTGCCGAGATCGGGATTTCCACCCAGAAGCTGCATGCCCGGGGGCCGATGGGACTGCCTGAGATGACCTCCACCAAGTACATTGTCACCGGCTCGGGCCAGGTCCGGTAGGCTGACCCTCATGCTGCTCGGATTGACTCTGCTCGAGACTGAAGGCGTGATCCCCGGCTACGTCTATGGGATCATCGCCTTTGGCCTGCTGATCTGCTTGATGCTCTCCACCCTGGCTATCGGCAAGGGCCGCAAGCACAGCTGAGGCTGTCGGGTTTCACTGGTGACTGCTCAACCGGGGTCCGGGCTAGTCCGCAACCCCGACGCGCCGCCCGACCAGCGCTATCGACTCGGGGTGATGGGCGGTACCTTCGACCCTATCCATCATGGTCACCTGGTGGCCGCCAGTGAGGTGACCAGCCGGTTTGATCTGGATGAGGTTGTTTTCGTCCCGACCTGTCAGCCCTGGCAGAAGGCGTACCGCAAGGTATCTCTGGCCGAGGACCGCTATCTGATGACGGTGATCGCGACCGCCTCCAATCCCCGGTTCACCGTCAGCCGGGTCGACATCGAGCGTGGTGGCGACACCTACACCGTCGACACCCTGAAGGACCTGCGGGCCGAGCGGGGCACCGACGTTGACCTGTACTTCATCACCGGCGCGGATGCGTTGGCCAAGATCCTGACCTGGCGTGGTGCTGATGAGCTCTTCGACCTGGCCCACTTCGTGGGATGTACCCGGCCCGGGGTCGAGCTGGGTTCACCGGTGGTCGAGCAGCTGCCGCGAGACAAGGTCACCTTGATGGAGGTCCCAGCCTTGTCCATCTCGTCGACGAACTGCCGGGCACGGGTGATGGCGGCGGACCCGATCTGGTACCTGGTGCCGGATGGCATCGTGCAGTACATCGCCAAGCGCGGACTCTATGAGAGTTGAGAAAGCGCAGCTGAGCAAGCAAAAGACACCTATCACCAGCAAAGAGATGATCACATGAGCAAAGGGAATTGATGACGGCAACGGATCACGCGCTCGAACTGACCAGGGTGGCCGCTGCGGCTGCGGCCGACAAGCTGGGCACTGACCTGATCGCCTATGACGTGTCCGACCAGCTGGCGATCACCGATGTGTTCTTGGTCGTCACCGCGACCAATGAGCGTCAGGTCGGCGCCGTGGTGGACGGCGTGGAGGAGGCGCTCCGCGGTCTGGATGCCAAGCCGGTCCGCCGGGAGGGGGACCGGGAGCAACGCTGGGTGCTGTTGGACTACCTCGACATCGTGGTCCACATCCAGCACACCGACGAGCGGCAGTTCTATGCCCTGGAGCGGTTGTGGCAGGACTGCCCGGTAATCGATCTCGGGGTGGTGGAGCGGCGGTGACGGCCCGCCGTATCATCATCTGGCGGCATGGCCGCACCGAATGGAACCACACCGGCCGGGTCCAGGGTCAGGCTGACATCCCGCTGGACGAGCATGGCCGCGCCCAGGCCGCTGCCGCAGCCCGGGTCCTGGCCAAGTTGCCGCCGTCGGCCATCTTTGCCAGTGACCTGTCCCGGGCGATGGAGACCGCCCAGTACCTGGCCGACCTGACCGGGCTCGGGATCACCACCGATAAGAGACTGCGAGAGAGTCACGTCGGGTCCTGGGAAGGGCTGACACCCGAAGAGATCGCCGTGGTGGACCCCGGCTTCGCCGAAACCTTCGGCAAGGGCAAAGACGTCCGCCGGTCCGCGACCGGTGAGACCTCGGCCGAGGTCGCCCAGCGAGCCGCCGCGGCGTTGAGAGATATCGCCGCGCAGGCCGCCGACGAGTCGACTGTGGTGGTGGCCATGCATGGCCTGGCCGGCCGGGTCGGTGCCTGCCAGTTCGTCGGGATGCCGTACGAGGGCTGGCACACGCTCGCCGGACTGGTCAACTGTGGCTGGATCGTCCTTGAGCTCAGCCGTACCGGCCACTGGCGAATCGAGGCCTACAACGCCCGGGCCCCGATTTCACCCGAGGCCAGATGACGCGCTAGTATCTCGTGGTCTCGTTCGACACTCCACTGTCGGGCGGGACAGCAAGGGGCTTTGGCGCAGTTGGTAGCGCGCTTCCATGGCATGGAAGAGGTCAGGGGTTCGAATCCCCTAAGCTCCACCACGATGCTCTTACTCGAACCCTCGACAAGAGCAACGAGATCATCAGAAAGTGAATTCAGGGAGAGCCCGTCGGTTTCGGCGGGCTCTTTCGTTGTGCGGGGGCCTGCGGTGTTGGCGCGGCGCACCTGGTCAACGAGGGCGCGGGTGCTCGGGCTGTAGATGACGTCGAACGAAGCGACTGTCTTGGCGTCGACGTGGTGGTGACCGTCG
>JBBSQO010000099.1:0-7256 GCA_038244025.1 Propionibacteriales bacterium | reverse complement strand
CGAGGCCGGCCTGAAGGTGGTCCAGGGCAAGGCGGTCGTGAACTCGATCTCGATGAAGGAGGGCGAGGAGAAGTTCATTGCCCAGGCCCGGCTGTGCCGCAGGTACGGCGCCGCTGTGGTGGTGATGGCCTTCGATGAACAGGGTCAGGCTGACACCCTGCAGCGCCGCAAGGAAGTCTGCGCGAAAGCCTATACGATCCTGACTGAACAGGTCGGCTTCCCGGCCGAGGACATCATCTTCGACCCGAACGCCTTTGCGGTGGCCACCGGCATCGAGGAGCACGCCAACTATGGTGTCGACTTCATCGAGGCCACCCGCTGGATCAAGCAGAACCTGCCGCACGCGCTCATCTCCGGCGGCGTCTCCAACGTGTCATTCTCCTTCCGCGGCAACAATCCGGTACGGGAGGCCATCCACGCCGTCTTCCTCTACCACGCCATCCAGGCCGGGATGGATATGGGCATTGTCAATGCCGGCGCCCTGGTTGTCTACGACGAGATCGACCCCGAGCTCCGGGAGCGGATCACCGATGTCATCCTCAACCGCCGAGCCGACGTCAACGAGTCCACCGAGCGGCTGATGGAGATTGCCGGCAAGTTCGCCGGTGACGGCTCCCAGCCCGAGGTCGTCAACGAGGCTTGGCGCTCACTACCGGTGGCCGAACGGATCACCCACGCACTGGTCAAGGGCATCGACACCTTCGCCGAGACCGACGCCGAAGAGCTGCGCAAGGAGATCACCGACCGCGGCGGCCGGACGATCGAGGTGATCGAGGGCCCGCTGATGGCCGGCATGAACGTGGTCGGCGACCTGTTCGGCGCGGGCAAGATGTTCCTTCCCCAGGTGGTGAAATCGGCCCGGGTGATGAAGAAGGCCGTCGCCTACCTGATCCCGTTCATCGAGGCAGAGAAGAAGCCCGGCGATGCCGAGCGCGCCAAGGGCAAGGTGGTGATGGCCACCGTCAAGGGCGACGTCCATGACATCGGCAAGAACATCGTCGGTGTGGTGCTGCAGTGCAACAACTACGACGTGGTTGATCTTGGTGTGATGGTGCCGGCGCAGAAGATCCTGGACACCGCCATCGCTGAGCACGCCGACGCGATCGGGGTTTCCGGTCTGATCACCCCATCGCTGGACGAGATGGTCAACTGCGCGGCGGAGATGGAACGCCAGGGGTTCGAGATCCCGCTGCTGATCGGCGGCGCGACCACGTCTCGGGCTCATACCGCGGTCAAGGTGACGCCCAAGTACCACGGCCCGGTGGTCTGGGTGAAGGATGCCTCCCGCTCGGTGCCGGTGGTGGCGGCGCTGCTGTCGGACGAGCAGCGGCCGAAGCTGCTGGCCGAGATCAAAGAAGACTACGACGCCCTCCGCGCCCGGCACGCGGCCAAGCTCAACGACCGGCCGATCCTGCGGCTTGCCACCGCACGCGCCAACCGGACCCCGATCGACTGGAGTGGCTACCGGCCGCCACGGCC
The DNA here is from genome assembly GCA_038244025.1 of Propionibacteriales bacterium. GTDB lineage: Bacteria > Actinomycetota > Actinomycetes > Propionibacteriales > Propionibacteriaceae > Microlunatus. The sequence goes on along the minus strand of JBBSQO010000099.1, from coordinate 5,777 downwards.
ACGGATCCTGGCCCAACCCGACTACCTCGGCGAGAACACCAGTGCTCAGGGCGCTGCCACGATCCAGCCGAGCAGGATCAGCCCGTACATCAGGTGTTGTAAGGACTATCCGCTGGCGGAGCTACGTAGCTACATCGACTGGCAGCCGTTCTTCAATGCCTGGGAGCTGAAGGGCAAGTTTCCCGACATCCTGAATAACCCGGCCTCCGGTGAGGCAGCCCGCAAGCTGTGGGAAGACGGCCAGCAGATGATGGACCGGCTGATCACGGAGAAGTGGCTGGGTGCCAACGCCGTCTTCGGGCTGTTCCCGGCCAACGGGGTCGGCGAGGACGACATCGAGGTGTACGCCGATGAGTCCCGCGACCAGGTGATCACCACGCTGCGCAACCTTCGGCAGCAGGGCGAGCACCGCAACGGCATCCCGCACCGCTCCCTGGGTGACTTTGTCGCTCCCAAGGAGACCGGGCTGGCCGACTACGTGGGCGCGTTCGCCGTGACTGCCGGGCTGGGCAGCACCGAGAAGATCACGGCGTTCAAGGCCGAGCTCGACGACTACAGTGCGATCCTGCTCGAGTCGCTGGCCGACCGGCTGGCCGAGGCCTTCGCCGAGCGGCTGCATCAACGGGTCCGGACCGAGTTCTGGGGCTATGCACCGAATGAGGCGCTCGGCAACGAGGCGCTGATCCGGGAGGCCTACGCCGGCATCAGACCGGCCCCCGGCTACCCGGCCTGTCCCGAGCACACCGAGAAGGCCACCATCTGGGAGCTGCTCAACGTCACCGAAAATGCCGGGATCGAGCTGACCGACCGGATGGCGATGTGGCCTGGTGCCGCGGTCAGCGGCTGGTACTTCTCCCACCCGCAGTCGCAGTACTTTGTGGTCGGTCGGATCGGCCGGGACCAAGTCGTCGAGTACGCCGACCGCAAGGGCTGGACGCAAGCCGAGGCCGAAGCCTGGCTTGGCCCGAATCTCAGCTACGAGCCGGAAGACTAAATCTGGCCGACGGGAATGTGTGCCTCGTGTCAAGAGGCCGAACGAACTTCCTAACTATCAGTTGCGACACGCGACCTCGGGAGACTCCAAGGATCGCCGCCGTATCGGTGACACTCAGCCCCTCGTCCCTGAGCCTGTGTGTCACCTCGCGGAGGTCCTTCGCCGCTTCCACCTGAAGGTCAGCGGCTCGGTGAACTTTGGTCCGAACATCAAAGACGACCTGTTGGTAGCCGCCAAGATCGGGCACGATACGGATCTCGGCATCGTGAAAGTCCTGGTCGTGGACTGTGGCGAGATAGTCACGGATCTGCTGTTTAGCCTGAGCAAGTGTCCGGCATTGGGTGACGCCCTCGCCGTCGATGTGCAGCTCCCACCCGCTTTTTCATCGGACCGCTCTAGCGGTGTAGCTGCTCATTGCAGCCATCCTTTCGGTAGACATTCCATCCGATGGATTGCTTGCCGGATGACGCCGGGCAATACTTCACCGGGCCTGGTGACGATCGCGGTGTGGTCTTTGCCGCAGTTGCAAGTCCACTTCTCGTGGTGCCCTTGCCGGGTTGCGGCGTGCATTCCTGCACTTGGAATGCCTTCTTCACCGTTCGGTAATCCATCGGTTTGGCCATGACTATATTTAGGCCCTCTAGATAGTCAATGTCTGGATCCCCTAGATGCAACAAGCGATTTCCCCATTGCCTTGCCGAGCCTGACAGATTGGTACCCAAGACAAGCATGGGCGGGTTGGCCCAATGTGTGAGGGTCAGCAGTGATCTGGCCGGCCGGGCACAGGGCCGCCGACTAGATTGGCTGGCATGAGCCAAGGCCAAGATCCTTACGGTCAGAATCCGTACGGCCCGAATCCGTACGGCCCGCAGCCCCAGCAGCCGTACGGGCAGGGTAGTTACCCGCCGCAGAACCCGTACCAGCAGGGATATGGCCAGGCGAACCCCTATGGCGAGCGCCCGACGTACGGGCTGCAGCAGGGTCAGCCGGCAGCCCAGCCCGGTTATGGACAACCCCGTAGCGGCCAACCGCCGCAGTCGCAGGCCTCGGCGAGCCAGCCACAGCGGGTCGCGCCCAAACCAGCCATCGCCCAACATCCGATTGTCGTGACCACGGTGTCGAGCGTGCCGGGCCTGGAAGTGACCAGGGTGCTGGGCGAGGTGATCGGCGTCGTCGCCCGGCAACGTGAACTACCCCGGGATGCGCCGCGGACCAGCCAGCTCGACGGTTATGTCGCCATGCTGACCCAGTCCCGGCAGGAAGCGGTGGCCCGGATGGTGGAGATGGCCACCGATGCGGGCGCCGACGCGGTGATCGGGCTGCAGTTCGACTGCAGCGAGATCACCCAGTCACTCAGTGAGGTGAGCGCCTACGGCACCGCGGTCGCCCTCTCCGGCACGGGACCAAGCTCGGCGGACACCAGCTCCCAGGACACCGGCGACGTGGGCACGGCGGGCGACGAGGGAGCGGACGCCCCAGACGCGGGCAGGGAAACCACCGACGAGACTGGATCGGCCGGTTCCACTGTCGATGATTCCAATACGGCGGCTGGCGAATCGGCGGCTGGGGGAGGGAGCACGGTCACCGGTGGCCATCTGCTCGGCGACGATCACGCCTGGGATGCTCCCCGCTCCTGAGCCAAATCACTGGCCATCCGTCTAAATCACTGGCCACCAAGGGGGAACCCACGGTATGAATGGGTGCATGACCGCTGACAAGTCAACGCCGGCAAGAGATAGCATCCCCGAACCCGAGGAGGACACCAAGCGGAAGTTCCGCGAGGCGCTGGAGCACAAGAAACACCGGGACGGAGAGTCGCACATTGATGCCGACCCCAAACCGCCGGTCGATACCCATGGTCCGGTCGCGGAGAAGCGGGTGTTCCGGCGCAAGAGCGGCTAGGCGGCCTTCCGTCTTCCCAGCGACGCGCGCATTGCCAGCGAGTTGTCCTGCCAGCGACGTAAGACCCGATGATGAGGTCCTGCCCGCTAGGCCAGTTGAGCCTGGGATGCACCAGCACAGATATCCATCCCGAGGCTGACGATCAGACCGGGCGAACCTTCTAGGCTGGCAGGCATGGATGAGATCACTGATCATCGGGGCGCCAGGGCAGCCCAAGCAGTTGCATTGCCTCCATCGGCAGCGGCTTCCCCGAGCGGGGCTCGCCGGTAGCGGCCCCCTCGGGGGGCACCGGCGGCAGAACTCCGTCTTCGGCCATGCCGCGCTGAACGCCTCCACCGGCTCGCTGGTGATCTTGACCTTCCGGGCTGGTAGCACTCCGGACGGGGCCTTCACCAGCCTGCTCGGCTTTCCTGGCTGGGTCATCATCGCGGTGATCGTGGTGGCACTGCTCGCCACCGGTCAATTCGCAAGGCAGCTTGAACTGGCGCCCTCGTCCCTGAAGAAAGCACCGATCCCCGCTGCCTGAGTGAACGGCGTCAGCTCAGCCCGCGGTACATTGACAGCATCCTTTCGCGATCGAGCCCCGGGAGTTGTCCATGTCGGATGAAACAGCCACTTTCAATGTCGAGCAACGGGCCGAGGCGTTGCTCCAGCAGGCACGGGACAAGAGTGCCGGCCGTGCCGCGCATCACCTGTCCGGCGGTCCCGGCTCCACGATGACCCACACGGTGATTGCCCTGGTCGAAGGCGCCACCTTGGCCGAGCATGAAAATCCCGGCGAGGCGACACTCCTGGTGCTCAGCGGCGACATCCGGCTCGACAGCCAATCGGGGTCGGTGGAGGGGCATCAGGGCGACCTGCTCATCATCCCCCCCGAGCGGCACAGCCTGGTCGCACTCACCGACTCGGCCGTCATGCTGACCGCAGTCAAGCTGCATGCGCATTAGTTTCGTAAACCGCTACTGCCGGTGATGAACCCGGCGGCAATGATCTCCGCGTCCACCCTGAGCACGGCACGGCTATCCGAGATCCTGTACACCACTCGATAGCTGCCACGCCGAACCAGGTGATAGCCAGTGGCCCCGACAGCGGCTATCCAAGCCTGCTCGGGGGAGGGTTGGTACAGGATTGAACGCTAGCGCCCGGTCCGGGCTGCTGGTAGCGGTGCTGCCACCTGCCCCAGCCGGGTGTGGCGGCATACCGTGGGACTGGGATGAGGGCGGATCGGCGCGGTGTTCGGACGTCGGCGCGTTCGAGCATGCGAGACCAGCTCGAGGAGCAACGGAACAGCCAGTAGCACTGACGGCATTGTCAGTGCTGGCGGTACGGCGGCTCGGGGTTTCCTCGAGCACCTGTAGCGGTTCTGCTACGCTGGTGTGGTGACTGACGTACCAGCGCGTGAGCATCGCAACGACATGATCCGTGTCCTGCGTCGCGTCGAAGCCGGAGACCGTCTGCGAGTGACTGTCAGCGGCCGGCCAGTAGCGGAGCTGATACCGCTCGCCAGGCGACAGCAAACCATGCGCTGGGAGGAGTTCGAGCAGCAGTTCGAAGGCGCCCGCGCCGACCCTGGACTCACCCATGAACTGGGCGAGTTACTGCCTGACTCCACCGACGACGTACCGATTCCCTGATGGCTGCCGCACGTGGTCAAGCGGCGTTGGGGCTAGCCGACACATCCCTGTTCATAGCCCTCGAGCAGAAGCGACCACTTGCCGGTACGCCTCCCGAACGGATCGCAGTCTCGGTCGTCACCATCGCTGAACTTCGCCTGGGTGTCCTTGCCGCCTTTGACGGTTCCACTCGGGCCCGTCGCCTGGAGACCCTCACTCGTGCGGACTCACTCGATCCTATCCCGGTCGACCGGGAGGTTGCCGCCGCTTGGGCCGCGCTTCGCCTTGCGCTGCGCGACGGCGGGAGCGTATGCCGCTCAACGATTCATGGATCGCCGCGACGGCCCTCGCTCGAGATATCCCCGTCGTTTCCCAGGACGCTGACTACGACGACGTACCAGGGCTTCTGACCCTGCGGGTCTGACATCCGCGGCGGTCCAGACCGCCGCACCGCGGCACTGACACCGCCATCACCAACCTTGCCGGCTAACGCTAACCGCTCCAGTGTGCCCAGTGAGCGACCCCCTGCCGGCAGCCGTGAAGCGCCGGGTCAAGGGTCTCCCACGAGGCGAGCATGATCATCGGGCAATTTCGTTCAAACACGTCCTCGACACAGCCTGAGACCTGGCGCTCGACGACGCCGCGACGACCGGCCGGGAACGGCACGCGCCACCATTCACGCCGTCCTGGATGAGATCGCCAACATTTGTCCACTACCCGACCTGCCGGACACGCTCCCCGGGGGCGAAGAGGCCTTCATCACCGCCGAGTCAGCCACCGCCGCCTGGGAGATTACCGACTACGAACAAGCGGCAGCCAAGAACCGCGAACTTCTGCACCGAATGGCGAACCTCGTGCATCGAGGCGTCACACCCGGTGACCACCACGCCCAAGAGCTCATCGACGAACACCACACCTCCATCGCACGGTTCTGGAAGCCAGACGCCACCTCCTACAGCGTCCTCGCCGATCTCTACCTCAGCGACGACCAACAACGAGCTGGATCAACAACATCGACCCTGCCCTACCCCTGGCACGCAGCAGCGAAGAAAACCGACGCCACACACCGCCCATCTAGCAGCGCCGTCGATTCCTAGATTTGCAGACGAGAGCGAACGCACAGACGACTCTGGACATCCGTGCAATCAAGTTCGGAAACTGACGCAGTGCCTGCCAGGAGTACGGAGGCTGAGGTTCCCTAGGACCAGTCCGAGAAAATGCCCGGTGACCGGCGGTGCTATCCGGGCACGTTCGGTGTCTCAGTTCCT
>JBBSQO010000098.1:0-7263 GCA_038244025.1 Propionibacteriales bacterium | reverse complement strand
TGTTTCGGATCGGACGCAAATCAGTTTTCGGCACACCGAAACTATAGTCCCTGATGCGCCGAAACCTTAAACCTTTGACTAAGGAAGAAGCCACCTACGCACAACCGGCATCAGCGCCGCAAATGCCCGCGAACGGTGACTGATGGCATTCTTCTCATCCGCCGAAAGCTCCGCGGATGCCACGGTCAACCCTTCCGGCCGGAAGACCGGATCGTATCCGAATCCGCCTACACCCACCGGCTCCCGCAGCACAGCCCCTGGCCACACACCCAACACAACGTGCTCGAAATCCCCATCAACGAATGCCGCAGCGCACATAAAATCGGCGCTTCGATCATCCGAGTCGCCAAGATTAGTCAGCAGCAAACGGTAGTTGTCAGCATCATCACGAGTGCCCGCATACCGAGCCGAGTGGATGCCCGGAGCCCCACCCAACGCGGCCACACAAATACCAGAATCATCGGCGATTGCAGGCAACCCGGTGTGGGCGGCCGCAGCCCGCGCCTTAATCAGCGCGTTTTCCTCAAACGTGTCGCCATCTTCAACCGGTTCCGGGCCGTCGTAGCCGATCAGGTCGATGCCTTCGAGCTCACCGCCAAGAATGCGACGCAACTCGGTGACCTTGTGCGCGTTGTGGGTTGCGAGTACTACCTTCATCCCTCGAGCGCAGCCTTTTGAAGCTCGGTGAGAGTTGCGGTGCCTGCGAGAGCCAAATCGAGCAGCGCATCCAGTTCGCCGCCATCCACGGCGGCGTAGTAGGCCAGGGCGCGTTGCCGCAGCTCGTCGGGAGAGAAGTTTTCAGTCACCCATCCGAGGCTACCGCCTGACTGAGCCATGACCCGCATCGTAGCCAGCTGCCATCAGAACGCGAGAACGTCAGAAAGGGTGCCACCCGTCCGCACCCCACCACTTGCCACCAGAACGCGAGAAATGGTGCTGGGCGCATCCTGGAACCCGCCAGTTGCCGCCAGAACGCGAGAAATGGGGTCCCGGCACCATGGTCCTTGATCAAGGAGTCACCTGCACATCGCCATCACCACTTCACGGTCCGCGTCATGGCTACCGGTGACCCCGCCATGATGGCCAGGGCGCGCTCCCACGGTCGATCGGCGGCTATGAAGGAATTCTCCTCCTTCATCCAGGACTGGTAGTCGGCAGCCGACATCTCGCCGGCCGCGATCCTGGCAGCGTCCCTGCTGTCCCGCAGCTCCGCTGGGCTCTCTACCCAGATGGAAGCATCGATGTAGCACTGCAGTTCTCGTCTGCTGGAACCGACCCCCTCGATGATCAACCAGTCAATCCCCGCCGGCACCTCGATTGCCCCAGGTCGCCGACGCAGATCCCAGGCCGGCGGGCGATAGGCCACCGCCCGGCCTGCTCGAGCCGGCTCAAGTACGCCGTCAACGAGCAGGTTCTGCCAGTCGAAAACGGAATGATGCCAAGCCAGGTCATCAGTATGCAGGACGGTAACGTTGGGCAGCGCTCCACTCAGCCGGGTGGCCAGCGTGGTCTTGCCACTCGAACTGTGTCCATCAACGGCCACCACGTACGGTCTCGGCTTCGCTGCCACCACTGATGTGAGCTGATGGCTTAGGTCGCCGAGAGCGACGACGTGCCAGGACCAGCTCACCAAATCTTGACCCGCTGGTCCTCGTCCAGCCAGAGAGCATCGGAGGCGCTGAGCTCGAACGCTTGGTAGAACTCCGGCAGGTTGCGGACGATCTGGTTACAGCGGAACTCGTTGGGGGAGTGGGGATCGGTGGCGAGCCGCTGCAGCGCCATCTCGTCGCGGGACTTCTGTTGCCAGACGGTGGCCCAGCTCAGGAAAAATCGCTGTTCGGCGGTGTGCCCCTCGATCGGGTCGGGCGCGCTGCCGTCGAGTGATAGCTGCCAGGCCCGGTAGGCAATGGAAAGCCCACCAAGGTCACCGATGTTCTCTCCGATGGTTAGCTCACCATTGACCGTCTGCCCCGGGGTCTGGACCGGCTCCAGGGCGTTGTACTGCTGGATCAGCGACCCGGTGCGTTCCTCGAAGGCAGCCCGGTCCTCGGCCGTCCACCAGTCGGTTAGCCTGCCGTCCCCATCACAGGTCGATCCCTGGTCGTCGAAGCCGTGGCCGATCTCGTGGCCGATGACCGCCCCGATGCCGCCGTAGTTCACCGCGTCGTCGGCGTTCTCGTTGAAGAACGGTGGCTGCAAGATGGCGGCCGGAAAGACAATCTCGTTCAGCAGCGGGTGATAGTAGGCATTAACGGTCTGGGGTGTCATCAGCCACTCATCCCGGTCGATCGGGGCCCCGATCTTGTTAATAGCCCGGTCCATCTCGAAGCTGCAGGCGCGCATCACGTTGCCGAGCAGGTCGTCGGCGGAGATCTCCAGACTGGAGTAGTCCCGCCACTTGGCCGGGTAGCCGATCTTCGGAGTGAACTTGGCCAGCTTGTCCAGCGCCCGGGCCTTGGTCTCAGCACTCATCCAGTCCAGCTCGGTGATCGACTGGCGGTAGGCCGCCACCAGGTTGGCCACCAGCTCGTCCATCCGTTCCTTGGCTACCGGGGAGAAGTGTTCTTCGACATAGACGCGGCCGACGGCCTCCCCGAGTGCCCCTTCCACCAGGTCGACGCCGCGCTTCCAGCGTTCCTTGAGCACCGGGGTGCCGGACAGCACCGTGCCATAGAACCGGAACCGCTCGTTAACGAAGGCTGACGACAGGTACGGCGACATCGACGAGACCAGTTTCCATCGCGCCCAGGATCGCCAGCTTCCCAACAGCTCATCGGTCAGCAGGTCGGCCACTTCGGTGAAGAAGGAAGGCTGGGCGGAGACGAGCTCGGTCATGGCCTCGGCAGGAATCTCGGCGCCGGCGAGATACTCCGACCAGTACAGGCCCGGGCTGGCCTGCTCGAACTCATCGACTGACATCAGGTTGTACATCTCCCGCAGGTCCCGAGTGCGCACCTTGTCCCAGTGGCAGCCGGCGATCCTGGTCTCCAGGTCCAGCACGGCCTCGGCCTGCTGGTGTGGATTGCAGAGCCCGGTCAGCTCCAAGGAGGTGGCGATGTGTTGCCGGTACTCGGTGCGGATGTCGGCGTACTTGTCCTCGCGGTAGTACTCCTCATCCGGCAGCCCCAGCCCGCTCTGCATCACGAACATCACGTAGCGGCTGGGGTTTCCCGGGTCCGACTCGGCATCAAAGCCGATCAGGCTGGCCACCGAGCGGCGGCTCATCGCTCCCATCTGGCGCATCAGCCCGGCTGGGGTCGAGATCGCGTCGATCCGCTGCAACGGGCGGAGAAGCGGTGCTGCGCCGGCCGCCTCGATGGCATCGAAGTTCATGAAACTCGCATAGAGATCGGTGATCTTTGCCTCATCGGTCCCCGGCTCGGTGGCTGTCATTGTGGTGATGATGTCGCGGACTGCTTCCTCAGACCTGTCCCGCAGTTCCATGAAGGCGCCCGCGACCGGCTTGTCCGCTGCAATCTCGGTGGTCTTCAGCCAGCTGCCGTTGACATGGCGGAAGAGGTCATCCTGGATGCGTACGTCCTGGTCGAAGGCAGCGAAGTCGAAGATGGGAGAGGAGCCAAAGGTGGGAGCTAGGTCAGAGGTCGGAACTAATTCCGGGGCGGGAGCTGCGTCAGGGGGCGGAACAGGGGCAGAAGTCGAATCGGTCACGTCCCCGATGATATCCGGAGACCTGACCGATGGCGCCGCGGTGTGAACCAGCTGGGGTCAGCTGAAACTGGTGCTGAGCTTGCCCTTGAGGATGTTGGCGGAGACCTTCGACGGGCCGGTGACGTAGTCGCGGCCGACCGCCTCACCCTTGGTGGTCCTGGCCTTGACCGACAACGTGACATCGACGTATGCGGTGGCATGTGCCGGATTATCGTAGTTTAGTCGCGGCTTGAAGTTGGCAAACGGGTCCTTCTTCACCCTCCAGGCGATGGACTTGAACCAAGAGCGACGCTGGCGATCCTCGCCGGGATTCATCCGGTAGACGCTTGCGCTACTTCTACCATGCTCGCCCGAAGGACTGGAAGCCCGCCCTGGTTCAGGTGAGTTCCGCGGCCTCGATGGTCTGGTCGGCACCGTCTCGTCCGGAGCCCTTGCGCCCCGCACCGTAGCGCCTGAGCCCTTCCACGCTGAGAATGATCAGCGCTGCCCAGACGAGGGCAAAGCCGATCCAGCGACCAGTGGCCATCTGCTCGTGAAAGTAGATCACGCCGAGCAGGAACTGCAGGGTGGGCGTCGAGTACTGCAGCAACCCCATGGTGCTCAGCGGGACCCTGGTTGCGGCAGCGGCGAAGAACAACAACGGGACCACCGTGACGATGCCGCTGGAGATCAGCAGCACGTTGTGCGCCCAGCCAAGATGTCCGAAGGTGAGCTGCCCCCGGCTTTGCAGGAAGATCAGGTAGCCGATTGCGGGCAAGGTCAGGAACGCTGACTCCATGGTCAAGGTGACGATGGCGCCGGCATTGATCTTCTTCTTCAGCAGGCCATAGAGAGCAAAACTGCTGGCCAGACCCAGAGCAACCACCGGAGGCCGACCGTACGCCACGGTCAGCACCGCGACGGCGGCAACGGCGAGCCCGACCGCGACCCACTGCCAGCGCCGGAGCCGCTCGGCCAAAAAGATCACGCCGACCAGGATGGACAGGACCGGGTTGATGTAGTAGCCGAGTGCGGCTTCGACGACGTGATCGTTGTTCACGGCCCAGATGTACAGCCCCCAGTTCACCGAAATGGCCGCGGCAGCGATGGCCAGCAGTCCCAGGGTGCGTTTGGTGCAGATCTTGGCCCACCAGCCCTTGTCGACCAGCACCAGCAGCAAGATGATCGACACCGCAAAGGACCAGATCACCCGGTGGGCGAGGATTTCCAGCGCGCCCGCTGGCTTGACCAGTGGCCAGAAGAGCGGGAACAGGCCCCAGATGCCATAGGCACTCAGGCCGTACAGCACGCCCTTGTGGTGCCGTGTTTCCTGATCCGCGCTCATCCTCGGCTCCGCCGCCGACCGTTGTCTGTGGCGGTACAACGTGCGGGCACTACCGCACGTGCCAGGTGTCGTTGCCGGCGATCAGGTGCTGCAGAGCTGCCGGGGATGTGGTTTGGGAGGCCAGATTCACCTGCTCCCGGGCCAGATCGTCATAGGCAGGCCGCTCGACTTGGCGGAAGATGCCGATCGGTGTCTGGTTGAGCGCGCCGGCTGCAGTTAGCCTGGACAGGCCAAAGGCAAAGGACGCGTTCTGGCGGTGGGCATCGTGGATGGCGATCGCATCCCGGCCGACGTCGGCCACCTCGGTCACCCGGAATTCGCCGCTGGCCGGATCGCGGACCACGCCGAGGTGATCATTGGTACCGAAGATGATCGGCTCACCGTGCCGGAGCGGGATGATCGCATCGCTCGAAGTTTCTGGATCCTTGATCGCGTCAAAGGCACCATCATTGAAGATGGGGCAGTTCTGGTAGATCTCCACCAGCGCAGTGCCGCGGTGCTGGGCGGCAGCCTTCAGCACCCCGGTCAGGTGCGCGCGGTTGGAGTCGATAGTGCGAGCCACAAATGATGCTTCGGCGCCGAGCGCCAGCGACACCGGGTTGAACGGGGCATCCAACGAGCCGAGTGGTGTTGACTTGGTGATCTTGCCGATCTCGGAGGTGGGGGAGTACTGGCCCTTGGTCAGGCCATAGATCCGGTTGTTGAACAACAAGATGGTCATATTGACATTGCGGCGCAGCGCATGAATCAGGTGGTTGCCGCCGATCGATAGTGCATCGCCGTCACCGGTGATCACCCAGACCCCAACATCGGGGCGTGCGGTGGCGACTCCGGTGGCAATGGCCGGGGCTCGGCCGTGAATGGAGTGCATCCCGTAGGAGTCAACGTAGTAAGGGAATCGTGACGAGCAGCCGATCCCGGAGATGATCACCGTATTCTCCTTCGGGATGCCGAGCTCCGGCATGAAACTCTGAAACGCGGCCAGCACGGCGTAGTCGCCGCAGCCGGGACACCAGCGGACCTCCTGGTCGGAGGCGAAGTCCTTGCGGGTCAGCGGTTCCAGCGCTAGCGGCACTCCGGCCAGGCCGGCGTAGCCCGTGGTTGCGGTGTCGCTGTTCCTTGAGGCGCTGTGGTGGTGTGCAGCGGTGCTGTCGTGTGTGGTGCTGTCGTGCGTGGTGGTCACTGGTGTGCTCCCTGTGGGTGACGGGCAGCGTGGTTGGACGCGTATCCGTTGGTGCGAACGGCTGTCGGCGTCGCGTCAATGGTGTCGATCAGGTCTGTCGCCAGCTCGCTGAGCGAAATGGGCAACCCGCGTACCCGCGAATAGCTCTGCACGTCGACCAGGTACTTCGCCCGCAGCAGCATCGCCAGCTGGCCGAGATTCATCTCCGGGACGAGCACGCGTTGGTAGGACTTGAGGATGTCGCCGAGGTTGGCCGGGAACGGGTTCAGGTGCCGCAGGTGGGTCTGGGCGACCGCGCGGCCCTCCTTGCGGACCCGCCGAACGGCGGCGGCGATCGGCCCGTACGTCGACCCCCAACCGAGGACGAGCACCGAAGCGCCGTCTGGATCATCGACCACCAGGTCGGGAATGTCGCGGACGATGCCGTCGACCTTGGCTTGCCGGGTGCGCACCATTGTCTCGTGGTTCCTCGGGTCGTAGGAGACGTTCCCGCTCTCCTTGGACTTCTCGATGCCACCAATGCGGTGCTGCAAACCCGCCGTTCCCGGAATGGCCCAGGGACGCGCCAGGGTTTCAGGGTCACGTCGGTACGGCAGGAAGGCATCTTTGCCGGCCGCCGTGGTCGCGTTCGGGGCGGTGGCGAAGTTCGGGTCGATGGGTGGAATCTGGCTCAGGTCGGGGACCTGCCAGGGCTCGGCGCCGTTGGCGATGTAGCCGTCGGAGAGGACCACCACCGGGGTCCGGTAGGTGATCGCGATCCGGGTCGCCTCGATGGCGGTGGCGAAGCAGTCCGACGGTGACTGTGCCGCCAGCACCGGCACCGGCGCCTCCCCGTTACGGCCAAACATCACCTGCAGCAGGTCGGCCTGTTCGGTCTTGGTCGGCATCCCGGTGCTCGGGCCAGCCCGCTGGATGTCGCAGACCACCAGCGGCAGCTCGGTCATCACCGCCAGGCCAATGGTCTCGGACTTGAGCGCGATGCCGGGACCCGAGGTCGTGGTGACGCCCAGATGGCCGGCGAAGCTCGCACCCAGGGCGGCACCGACGCCGGCGATCTCGTCCTCGGCCTGGAAGGTGGTGACGCCGA
>JBBSQO010000097.1:0-7291 GCA_038244025.1 Propionibacteriales bacterium | reverse complement strand
TCAGACGCGGTTGAACCGTAAGCCACAACGGCTGCATAGCGCGCCCGCTCCTGGCTTCCTGATCGGAGAAGTCTCTTGGAGTCGCGTTGACATGTCTCGGATCTTGCCAGCCAGCCACGTGAGCAAGGCTCCCAAGCCGGTGTCTTTGCTCACCTCGACGATCATCTCTCGCAGGTCACCGCTTGCACCCCAGCTAACCTCGTGATGGTTGAGTGATCACCTGAAGCTGGCGGGCGCGCTTCTACCCGGCTCAGTCAACAGCGTGCGCAGCTGCGATTTAAGCTCCTCAACATCGGGCCCTAGCTAGGCGCTCAGCGACAAAGACCTCTTCCGGTTCCTCCAACTGCCCAGGGACGAGCCTGACGACGACACGGCCTTCGTCGGACAGTGAACGGACCTCCATGAGTAGAGCCTAGGTGATTGGATACCGAGGAGCTCTCTAGCAGCCGAAGTTGGCCGCAGATGCTTGCGACGCTGGCCTGACTCCGAACGATCTTCACGTGGAGCTGAACGGGTATGAGGTTGGAGTTCGACTACGGCGGGGCGAGGGCCCTGTGGAGGTTGCGCACCTGCTATGCGAGGTACGGGAGTCAGAAGCAGGCAAAGGATATGGGATGCAAGACTTTAACCATGCGCGGAATCATTCTGGCCGGTGGGTCCGGTACTCGTCTGCATCCGGTGACGATGGGGATCAGCAAGCAGCTGGTGCCGGTCTATGACAAGCCGATGATCTACTACCCGCTGTCCACCTTGATCTTTGCCGGCATCCGGAATGTGCTGGTGATCACCACACCGCAGGATGCCGAGTCCTTCCAACGACTGCTCGGCGACGGGTCGCAGTTCGGCATCTCCCTGACCTACCAGGCACAGCCCTCCCCCGATGGCCTGGCGCAGGCTTTTGTCATCGGCGCCGACTTCATCGGCGATGATCACGTGGCTCTGGTGCTCGGGGACAACATCTTTTATGGTCAGGGTCTCGGCACCCAGCTCAGCAGGTTCGCCGATGTTGATGGCGGCGCGGTCTTCGCCTACTGGGTGTCGAATCCGCAGGACTATGGTGTCGTTGACTTCGACCGGGAGGGTACGGCGGTGTCGTTGGAGGAGAAGCCTTCGGTACCGAAGTCCAACTACGCGGTTCCCGGACTTTATTTCTATGACAATAGCGTGATTGAGATAGCCCGCGGACTGAGGCCGTCGGCCCGCGGCGAGTACGAGATCACCGATGTGAACCAGACCTACCTGAACCAGCAACGGCTGCAGGTCGGGGTACTGCCCCGGGGCACCGCCTGGCTGGACACCGGTACCTTCGACTCGCTCAACGATGCCTCCAACTTCGTCCGGACCCTGGAGTCACGCCAGGGTCTCAAGGTCGGCGCCCCGGAGGAAGCAGCCTGGCGGCGCGGCTTTCTCACCGATGACGAGCTTCGCGAGCGGGCGGAAGCACTGGTCAAGTCCGGCTACGGCACCTACCTGCTGGACGTCGTGAACCGGCCCACGGAGGAACGGTAGCCGGCACATCTGGCTCACCCAGAGCGTCGCCGGCTGGCTCTGGGCATCACCGCGATGATGATCAGCAACAACAGCATGCTGGCTCCAGCCAGCAGCCCGGCGCTCAGGCCGATCACCACATCAAAGATCAACAACACCGCCCCAGTCAACGTGATGCCGAAGCAGAGACCAGGACGGTCTTCAGGAATCGATGGCCCATCTGCACAATGGTCGCTTTCACGTGCTTGCGGAACAGGCTCCGGTGCAGGCTGCCCGGCGCCAGAATAAGTGCGGTCGCCACGGTGGCGGCTGCCACCAGGACGAGATACACCGTGGTCCGGAACCGGGTCAGCTCGTCGAACCGGTTCTGGAGGCGATGGTCAACAAGAAACCGGTGAGGACCTGGGTGCCTGCCTGAGTCACCCGCAGCTCTGCAGCAGCTCGCTCCAGTTGCGGTCCATCCGCTCGGCCGGCGTTTCGTCGCGATCCTCGTCACCCTGGGGATCTTCCGCGCTGCCTGCCTGGACGATGCGCCACACTTCCGCCTCAGCCGATCAACTCTTGTGCGGAAGAAACTCCTGCATCTTGGTCTTGACCCCTTCCTTGATCACGCCCAGCCGGTCCTCATCACCCTTGATCAGCGACTCAGCAGTCGACTTGGCCTGGTCAAAGGTGGCATGCGGTGGGATCGGCGGCACATCGGCATTGACATGGACATCGAGCAGCGTCGGTCGGTCCGCGCTGAAGGCGCGGTCCCAGGCCGAGCCGAGCTGGTCGGGATGGTCAACGGTGATGGCCTGCAGCCCGAGGTTCTCGGCGAAAGCAGCGTAGTCAATATCAGGTAGCCGCTGGGACTCGTCGAACTTGGGCGCATCCGCCATCGCCCGCATCTCCCAGGTGACCTGGTTCAGGTCGTTGTTGTGCAGCACGGCAACAACCAACCGCGGATCGCCCCACTCCTGCCAGTAATGCTTGATGGTGATCAGCTCGGCGAGGCCGTTCATCTGCATGGCCCCATCACCGGAGAAGGCGAGTACCGGCCGGTCCGGGTTGCCGACCTTGGCGCCGATGGCATAGGGAACGCCAGGCCCCATGGTGGCCAGATTGCCGGATAGCGAGCCACGCACGTTCGCACCGAACTTCAGACAGCGGGCATACCAGTTGGCCGCCGACCCGGAGTCGGCGGTGATGATCAGGTTGTCCGGCATCCGGGAGTTCAGCTCCCAGAACATCCGCATCGGGTTGACCGGGTCGGCATCCACCATCACCTCCTTCCCGACGGTCTCCCACCAGCGGGACACGTTCGACTCCACCGTCTGGCGCCACTTGTTGCTGGACTTGTCCTGCAGCAGCGGAATCAGCGCCCGCAGGGTGGTCGCGGCATCCCCAACCAGGTTGACCTCGAACGGATAGCGCATCCCGATGTACTTGGCGTCAACATCGATCTGAACGGCCCGGGCCTGCCCGAACTCGGGATAGAACTGGGTGTAGGGAAAGCTGGAGCCGATGGTCAGCAGGGTGTCGCAGTCCATCATCAGCTCATAGCTCGGCCGGGTGCCCAGCAGGCCGATGGCCCCGGTCACGTACGACAGCTCATCGGGCAGTACATCCTTGCCCAGCAGTGCCTTCGCGACCCCGGCGCCCAGCAGCTCGGCGACCTGCTTCAGCTCCTCTCGAGCCGCACGGGCCCCGGTGCCGGCCAGGATGGCCACCTTCTCACCAGCGTTGATCACGTCGGCGGCACGCCGCAGGGCAGCATCGTCGGGCACCGTGGTCGGCCAGTCGATGCCGAGGCTGGACGGCACCATCTTGAACTCGTGGGTGGGTTCGGAGTATTCGAGCTCCTGGACGTCGGACGGGATGATGATGGCTGTCGGCGCCCGCTCGGCCAGCGCGACCTTGATGGCCCGGTCGAGCACGTTCGGCAGCTGTTCGGGCACCGTCACCATCTGCAGGTACTGGCTGGCCACATCCTTGTACAGGCTGATCAGGTCAATCTCCTGCTGGTACGAGCCACCCATTGCCGACCTTGCCGTCTGCCCGATGATGGCGACCACCGGGGCATGGTCGAGCTTGGCGTCATAAAGCCCATTCAGCAGGTGAACCGCTCCCGGACCGGAGGTGGCCATGCAGACTCCGAACCTGTCGGTGAACTTGGCATAGCCGACCGCCTCGAAGGCGCTCATCTCCTCGTGTCGGGACTGGATGAACTGCGGGTCATTGTCCGCTCGCCCGAAGGCGGCCAGGATCCCGTTGATGCCATCGCCCGGATAGGCGAAGATCTTCTCCACGCCCCATTCCCTCAGCCGGCTCAGCAGGTAGTCGGCGACCGTTTGCTTGCTCATGAGTTGTTCCCTTCAGGTTTCGGTTAACGTTCGGGGTTTGACGTGGTGCGTTCGAGTGGACCTATGTACGGGTCCGGGCGAGCCGGCGGACTGCCGTGATCAACGCGGCAGTGGACAAGCCGGCCACGGCTGCGACGCTGCCGACCGCCAACGAGCGGTCCACCACCGATGGTGGTTCCGGGCGGGGTGCGAGGTCGCCTTCGGTGGGACGGACATGCTCCCCGGCTGGACCAGACAGGGGGGCGCTGGCCGCGACCAGCAGCTCGGCCAGGTGGACGGCCTCGCGGCCGCCGCTGTCCAGGTCATGGATCTGGGTACGGCAGGAGAACCCGTCGGCCAGCACCATCGTGGTCTCGTCCGCCTCCCGGACCCGGGGCAGCAGGACCCGCTCGGCGCAGGCCTCGCTGACTTCACCATGACCCTTGGTAAAGCCGAAGTTCCCGGCCAGACCGCAACAGCCCGACTCGAGCTGTTCGACATCCACCCCGGCCTTCTCCAGCAGCTTCGCATCGGCCTCCCAGCCCATGATGGCGTGCTGGTGGCAATGCACCTGGGCGATGGCTTTCAGCCCGGCGTCGATATGGATGCCGGTCTCCCCATCACGGTCGAGCCTCGGCGGGGTCCAGTCCGGCGTTTTTTCCACCAGCAGCTCCGCCAGGGTGAGAGTCTGCTCGGAGAGTCGCTTCACGTCCTGGTCACCGGCCAGCAGCTCCGGCGCGTCGTTGCGGAAAACCGCGGTACAGCTCGGCTCCAGACCGACCACGTACCCGCCAGCCCGGACATGATCGGCCAGCTGGGACACGGTATGTCCGAGGACCTTGCGTGCGGTGGACAGCTGCCCGGTGGAGATCCAGGTCAGCCCGCAGCACAGCGGCTCGGTCGGGATCGTCACCCGCCAGCCGGCCGACTCGAGCAGCTGTGTGGCCGCCTGGCCGATGTGTGGATGGAAGTGGTTGGTGAAGGTGTCTGGCCAGAGCAGCACCTCGCCGCGCTCGCCCGAACCCTTCGGGGCGCCTTGATTGCCTGAGCCCTTCGGGCTACGCCCGGCCCACCACTGCTGCAGTGTCTGGTCGGCGAAGACCGGGACCTCACGCTGCTCCAGACCGGCCAGGGAACGCCCGAGCCGAGCCAGCCCGGGGGCATGGCTGACCGCGTTCACCAGCCGGGCCGCATGCAGCTTGGTGATCGTCTGGGCCACCTTGGGCAGCCAGCCCATCACATAGTCCGCGCGTGGGCGTAGTCGACCGGCGTAGTGATGGGCCAAGAACTCGGCCTTGTAGGTGGCCATGTCCACATCGGCCGGGCAGTCGGACTTGCATCCCTTGCAGGCCAGGCACAGGTCGAGTGCGTCGCGGACTTCCGGGCACCGCCAGCCATCGGTGATCGGGCTGTCTGGATGACCGTTCATCATCTCGAACAGCAGCCGGGCCCGGCCGCGGGTGGAATGCTCCTCCTCGCCGGTAACCTGGTAGGACGGACACATCACCTGATGTCCCTCATTGGTGTGCTGCCGGCATTTGCCGACACCGACGCAGCGGTTCGCGGCCTGGGCGAATGAGCCGCCGTCGTCGGGGAAGGAGAAGAAGAGGTCCCGTGGGATGTTGGGTGCCCAGTCACCGCCCAGCCGCAGATGCTGATCCAGCCGGTACGGGTGGACGATCTTGCCCGGGTTCATCATGTTGTCGGGGTCGAAGGCAGCCTTAAACTCGCCGAAAGCCCGGACAATCTCGTCACCGAACATCCGGGACAACAGCTCGCCGCGGCTCTGCCCGTCACCATGTTCGCCGGAGAAGGAGCCGCCATAGGAAGCCACCAGGTCCGCGGCACTCTCCATGAACCGGCGATAGCTGGCCACACCGTCGGCGGTGTACAGGTCGAACGGGATCCGGGTGTGCACGCAGCCCTGGCCGAAGTGGCCATACAGGCTGGGGCCGGTATCGCTGGCGTAGCCGAACTCCTCGTACAGCTTGCGTAAGTCGCGCAGGTAGTCGCCGAGCCGCCTCACCGGCACGGCGGAGTCCTCCCAGCCCTCGAAGGTGTCGGGCTTGTGCGGCACATGAGCGGTCGCGCCGAGCCCCGCCTCCCGGACCTGCCACAGCTCGTCCTCATACTTCGGGTCATCAAGGAACTTGACATCCGGATCGTGCTCGGTCTCGCCCAGCCCGTCCATCATGGCCTTGGCGGCCGCGTCGGCCTCCTCGGTGCTGTCGGCGCCGAACTGCACCAGCAAAAACCCCGTGCCACGCGGGAGCTCGTCCAGCGCATCAGCGTTCATGCCCTTCAGCTGCTCGTCGGTGATCAGGTACCGGTCCACGCCCTCCAGGGCAATCGGTTCGTACGTCAAAATCGCCGGCACCGCGTCGGCTGCCGTCATGATGTCGGAATAGCCGAGCACCACCAGGGACCGGCCCGACAGCACCGGCACCAGGGTGAGCCGGGCATGCAGCACGGTGACCAGGGTGGACTCGCTGCCGACGAGTGCGCCGGCTACGTCGAAGTGGTGCTCATCCAGCAGGGAGTCCAGGTTGTACCCAGAGACGCGACGCGGGATATCGGGATAGCGGGCCCGGATCTCGTCGCCGTACTGGTCCCGGATCCGGCGCAGTGACCGGTAGATGCTGGCCCGCAGGTCACCACGGCGCTCGATCTTGTGGTACTCCTCATCGGTGGTCTGGCCGCAGGTGAACCGGGTGCCGGCATAAGTCAGCACGTCGAGGTCGGCAATGTTGTCCACCACCTTGCCGGTCCGCTGCGCCGTCGCCCCGCAGGAGTTGTTGCCGATCATGCCGCCGATGGTGCAGTTCATGTGGGTGGCCGGCTCCGGGCCGTACCGTAGTTGGTAGTCGGCCAACTGCCGGTTCAGCTCATCCAGGACGATGCCGGGCTCAACCACGCAGGTACGCGCCTCGGCGTCCACGGACAGCAGCCGGTTGCAGTACTTGGTCCAGTCGATGACAACCGCCGCATTGGTGCACTGCCCGGCCAGGCTGGTGCCGCCGCCGCGGGACAGCACCGGGACACCGTACTCACGGCAGACGGCGACCGTCTCGATCCCGGCTTCGGTCGTCCTCGGCACCACCACGCCGATCGGGACCTGACGGAAGTTCGACCCATCGGTGGAGTAGCTGGCCCGGCTGCCGTTGTCGAAGCGGACTTCCCCGTCCACCCGTCGGGTCAAGGCAGCGATCAGCTCCCGGTGATCGACTGGCCCGGGCAGGTCAACCGTCTGCTCCGGCGTTTCTCGCAGCATGTCTAACCCCCTTCGGCCGGTGGGGTACCCAGCCGGGAGCTTTCTATGCGCGTCGACTCTTTGGGGCCGAGGTGGTACCGCGCTGGGTTCAGTGAGCCGGCCCGGGTCCCCAGGCGAGCACATAGCCGCCGTCGGAGATGGAGCGGCGGAACCACCGATAGGAAGCGACCAGACCGAGCAGGAAAATCGGTACGGACCCGGCGGTGGC
>JBBSQO010000096.1:0-7292 GCA_038244025.1 Propionibacteriales bacterium | reverse complement strand
CTACCAGCCCCAGCCTTCCTACCAGCCCCAGCCTTCCTACCAGCCCCAGCCTTCCTACCAGCCCCAGCCTTCCTACCAGCCCCAGCCTTCCTACCAGCTGAGCCCGTACCCGAACGGGTAGAGCACCTGGTCCGGGTCCTCTGCCGTCGGAATGTCGACCGGCAGCTTGCCCTTTGGCTTGATCTCACCAGTGATCACTCTGGCCAGCGACACGATGGCCACCGGTGAGTAGGAGTAGGTGGCAATGAAGTTGGTCGCAGAGGGCAGCTGGGCGATGTCGTACGGGTTGCGTACTCCGGCGACCACCACCTTGCCACCGGTCGCCAGCAGGTCCTTGACGAACTGTTGCTGCGTGCTCTCGGCCGCCACGTTGTTGGTCAGCACCACGGTGATATCGCTGCTCTTCGCCGCCGCCAGCGCCTTGACGCGGTCGGCGGCGCTCGGGGCGGTGCCGGTCGGCAGGGTCGTCGTCGTCGCGCCCCGCTTGGCCAGCTCGGCGGCCAGGGTCTGGCCGGTGGTGACACCGTAGCCGGTGACCAGGACCTTCTTGCCCTTCACCCTGACCGGCAAGGAGTGGTGCTCATTCTTCACCAGCGTGGGTGTCTTAGCGGTGATCCGGCGTGCCGCCTTGAGGTGACTGGCAGTGCCCACCCGCGAGCCGATCTGGTTGACCTTGGTGGTCGGATGCTTGATCACGCCCTGGTTGTACTTCATCACCAGGATCCGCTTGACGCTCTCGTCGATCCGCTTCTCGGTCAGCCGGCCGGAGCCGAGCGCATCCTTGACGGCGCCGTAGGCGACGGTGGGGTCAGGTGGCAGCAGCAGCTGATCGACGCCGGCCTCGAGTGCCCGGACGGCCACCTCGGCGTCGCCATACTTCTCCCGGACTCCGGCCATCTCCAGGCCGTCGGTCACGATGACGCCGGTGAAGCCGAGCCTGTTCCGCAGCTGCCCGGTGACGATCTTCTTCGAAAGGGTGGCCGGGTCGCCGCTGGCATCCAGCGACGGGACGACGATGTGGGCGGTCATGATCGAATCCACGCCGGCCTTGATGGCGGCTCTAAAGGGCGGTGCGTCAATGCGCTCCCACTCCGCCCGAGTGTGGGTGATCACCGGCAGGCCGGTGTGCGAGTCGGTCGCGGTATCACCGTGGCCGGGGAAGTGCTTGGCGGTGGCGATGATGCCGCCGTCGTTCTGGTAACCCTTGACCGAGGCGGTCACCATGTCTGAGACCAGGTCGGGATGGGAGGAGAAGGACCGGACGCCGATCACCGGGTTGTCCGGATTGATGTTGACGTCGGCGTCGGGTGCATTGTCCTGCTGGATCCCCATCGCCAGCAGCTCCTTGCCGGTGATGGCAGCGGCCTGTCGGGCATCCTTGGTGCTTCGACCGGCGCCTAGGGCCATGCTGCCGGGGAACTGGGTGGCCGGCGGGCCAATCCGGGTGACGATGCCCTGCTCCTGGTCGGTGCTGACCAGGAGTGGGATCCGGGCGCCGGTGCTGTGGGCAGCCTGCTGCAGGCCATTGGCCAGCTTGGCCACCTGGGTCGGGTTGGTGATGTTGTCCCGGGCGGAGAACAGGATGAAGCCGCCCGGCTGGTACTTCTTGATCACCTCGCTCGCGTTTGCGACGCCATAGAGCGTGCTGTTCTTCGGATCGTTGCTGGTGGCTGTCTGGCCATAGGCGAACAGGATGAAGAGCTGGCCGATCTTCTCGGCCAGGGACATCTGGGCGATGGTGCGCTCGGCATATCTCTCGGCACCGCGGGCGCGACCATGGTTATCGGCACCGGTGTCGCTCGCAGGTCGGCTTTGGGTGGTGTCATCAGCGTGGCCGGGAGCAGCTGTCGCCAGCACCGGGCTGAGCCCCAAGGTGAGCGCAATGGCCGCCGACGTTGCCAGTGGCCGCCGTAGATCGATTCTCTTCATCAATGAACCGCCTCATTGAGATTTCGATTTCTCTCGAGCGTCACCCGTGCTGAGCAACTTTCTCAACCTACCAACGATGGGCCCCGGTGGCGACCCCCCCAGGCCAAATTACAGGGCTTTGACCGCAGTGAGCAGCTTGCTCATCGTTTCCTTGGCATCGCCGAACAGCAGCGTGGTGGTGGGTGCGAAGAGCAGCTCGTTCTCGATGCCGGCGAATCCCGGTCGCATCGAGCGCTTCATGAACACCACCTGCTGCGCATCGCCGGCGTTGAGGATGGGCATCCCATAGATGGGGGCGCTGGGCGTCGTCTTCGCGGCCGGGTTGACGACATCATTGGCGCCGACGACCAAGACCACATCGGCCTGTTTGAAGTCACCGTTGATCTCGTCCATCTCCTTGAGCTGCTCGTACGGGACCTGGGCCTCGGCCAGCAGCACGTTCATGTGCCCGGGCATCCGGCCGGCCACCGGATGGATGGCATAGTCGACCTTCGCGCCCCGGGCGATGAGCAGATCCACCAGCTCACGCAGGGTGTGCTGGGCCTGGGCTACCGCCAGGCCATAGCCGGGCACGATGATGACCCGATCGGCGTAGGCCAGCAGGATGGCGATGTCCTGGGGTCCAGCCGACCGTACCGGCCGGTCGCTGGCAATGCTGGAGCCGAGGGTCGAACCGCCCTTGAGCGCGCCGAAAAGCGTGTGTAGCACCGAGCGGCCCATCGCGGCCGCCATCAGGTTGGTCAGCAGCGTGCCGGCTGCGCCGACCAGGGTACCGCCGACTAGCAGGACGGTGTTTTCCAGCAGATATCCGCTGGCGGCGACGGTCAGGCCGGTGAAGGCGTTCAGCAGTGAGATCACGATCGGTACGTCGGCGCCGCCGACCGGGAGGACCAGCAGCACGCCGGACGTGAGACCCAGCACGGCCAGCACGATGCCGAGCCAGAGCCAGCCGGTCACCACCAGCAGGAAGGCGGATGCCAGTGCCGCCAGCAGTACGGCACCGTACAGCACCGGGTAGCCGGGAAACACGACCGGCCGGGAAGTCATCAGCTCTTGCAGCTTGGCGAAGGTGATCATCGAGCCGGCGAAGCTGATGGTGCCGACGCCGATGGTGAATGCGGTCGCCGCCAGCGCAAACGTGCTCTCGCTGCCGGCCTGCGCCATCTCGGTCAGCTCGATCAGGGCGACAATGGCTGCCGCGCCGCCGCCGACCCCGTTGAACATCGCGACCACCTGGGGCATCTGCGTCATCTGCACCCGGTAGGCGCCGATCACCCCGATCACGGTGCCGACGGCGATGGCGATCAGGATCGGCAGGATGTGGTCCAGGTGCACCGAGAAGAACATCGTGAGGCAGGCAACGACCGCACCGGCGGCGCCGATGAGGTTGCCGATCCTGGCTGTCTTCGGCGAGGACAGGCCCCGCAGGGCAATGATGAAGCAGACGGCCGCCAGTAGGTAGGCGAGCTGGGCCCAGACCGGAATCGTCATCGATCGCCCTCCGGGATCTCGACCGGTGCGGTCGGCTCGACCGGTCCCGGGGGCAGCGGACGGGCCCGTCTGCTGCCGCGAAACATCTGCAACATCCGGTCGGTGACCACGAAGCCACCCACCATGTTGATCGAGGCCAGCACAATGGCGACCAAGCCCAGCACCAGCACCACCATCGAGTCGGTGGTGCCGGTCACCAGCACGGCACCGATCAGGATGATGCCGTGGATGGCGTTCGCGCCGGACATCAGTGGGGTGTGCAACGTGGTGGAGACCTTGGAGATGACCTCGATGCCGACGAAGACGGCCAGCACGAAGATGGTCAGCCAGGCCATCGCCTCACTCATACCGGTGCCGCACTCATGCAGGTGCCTTACTCATGATCAATCCCAGTCGGGCTCTGCCGGTCGGCGGCCGACTCCAGCAGCTCCCGGGTCGGGCCATGCGTCACCTGGCCATTCCGGGTCAGACAGCTGGCGGCCACGATCTCGTCGTCGAAGTCCGGCGCCAAACCATGCTCACCTGTCATCAGCATGATCACCTGGACGATGTTGTGGGCATAGAGCTGGCTGGCCGGACCCGGCATCTGGCTGGGCAGGTTGGCGCCGCCCCACAGCTGAGCGCCGCCGACCTGGACCACCTGGCCCGGGACGACACCCTCCACATTGCCGCCACTCTCCGCCGCGATGTCGATCACCACCGAACCGATCTTCATCTGTTCCACCATGGCGGTGGTCACCAGCAGCGGCGCCTGCCGGCCGGGGACGGCAGCGGTGGTGATCACCGCATCCGCGGCGGCAATGTAGGGGGCCAGCAGCTCCCGCTGGCGCAGCGCACGCTCCTCGGTCATCTCCCGGGCATACCCGCCGGCGCCCTCCAGAGTTTCCAGCTTCAGGTCGATGGCGACCGCTCCCATCGAGCGGATCTCCTCGGCCGCGGCGGCTCGTACGTCATAGCCCTTCACCACCGCACCCAGCCGTTTGGCGGTGGCAATGGCTTGCAGCCCGGCCACCCCGGCGCCGAGCACGACGACCTGGGCTGGGCGGAGGGTCCCGGCCGCGGTCATGTTCAACGGAAAGAACTTCCGCAACCGGCCGGCGGCGACCACCGCGGCTCGGTACCCCGAGACCAGTGACTGCGAGCTCAGTGCGTCCATCGACTGGGCCCGGGAAATCCGTGGTACGTACTCCATCCCGAACGAGGTCAGGCCCGAGTCCCGGCGCTGGACGATCTCCGGTAACGCGCTCGCTGCCGGCAGGAAGGACAGCGTGGTGGTCCCCGGCGCCAGAATGCTGAGCTGATCACCGGTCAGCGGCTGAACGCTGATCACCAGGGCGGCGTCGGCCAGCGAGTCCGCCGCTATCCGGGCGCCGGCTTCGACGTAGTCGGCATCGGTGTACATCGCCGCCAGGCCGGCGCCGGGCTGGACCGCCACCTCATAACCGGCATTGATCAACTTCGGCACCAGCTCGGGCACCATGGCGACCCGGGCTTCGCCTGCCCGGCTCTCCCTCGCCACCCCGATCAGAGGAAAGGGGGCATCGTCGACCATGACCACACCCTAGTGGCCCGCATCCTGGTAGCTAGCCGCGCACCTTTACCGCGACCGTGTGCCAGCCGCTGGCACCGTCGGGATCAGGCCGGGCCTCGGTCGCCGTCTGCTGCTTCCCGCTGGCGTCGGTCGCCCGTACGGTCACCGAATGGCTGCCAGGCTTCGCGGGCCAGCGGTAGCGCCACTGTCGCCAGGTGTCGGGGCCAGTGACCTCGGCGAGCTCGGCGGGCTGCCACGGACCGTCGTCGACTCGTACCTCGACGCCTGCGATGCCGGTGTGCTGGGCCCAGGCGACCCCGGCCACCATCACCTGACCGGCGTCGACATCCTTGCTCGGGGTGTCGATCCGGGAGGCGATCTTGATCGGACCATGCGCGGACCAGCCGAGCGGCGTCCAGTAGCCCATGTCCTGGGCGAAGGTGGTGACCTTCAGCGACGTCACCCACTTGGTGGCTGAGACGTAGCCGTACAGGCCCGGCACCACCAGCCGGGCTGGGAACCCATGCTCAATCGGCAGCGGTTCGCCATTCATCCCGACGGCGAGCAGGGACTGCCGGCCCGGGTCCATCAGCACCTCCAGCGGGGTGCCGGCGGTGAAGCCGTCCACACTGCGGGACAGCACCATGTCGGCGCCAGCCGTGGGTCTGGCCTCCGCCAGCAGGTCGCGAATCGGGTAGCCGAGCCAGACGGCGTTGCCGACCAGGTCCCCGCCAACGGTGTTGGAGACACAGGCCAGAGTGGCAACATGCTCGGCCAATGGCTTGGCCAGCAGGTCGGCGAAGCTGATCTCAAACTCGCGCTCGACCATCCCGGTGACGTGCAAGCTCCATTTGGCCGGGTCGACGGTGGGCACCTGCAGTGCGGTGTCAATCCGATAGAAGTCGGCGTTCGGCGTGACGTACGGAGCAAGGTCGGCGAGCTGGAAGTCGGCGCCGGCCGGAATCGGCTTGGCCGGTGTTCGGGCACCCGGCAGTCGGATCTGTTGCCGGGCGGTGGCGACCGCATTGGCGCCGGCGGCCAGCGCACGGCCGGTGACCGCTACCACCACTGCGACGCCGCCGAGGATCGACGCGGTGGTGAGGAAGCTGCGGCGGGACAGCTGCTCGGCGGAGCGTGGCCGCCCCTCTGTCGGGGTGGCAACGTGTGCGGGTGCGGTGTCGCCATATTCTGCTTGATCTCCATGCCGAGCCTGCCAGCGCCGAAGCCGGAGCAGCAGGGACCGCAGCACCGGGAAGCCGATGCACAGCCCCACCAGGGTCGGGACGAACGACATCACATTGCTGTTCGGCAGCTGGCTGACCGCGAACCAGCCCAGTGCGGCCACCGCGGCGAAGACGACCAGCCCAAGCCGCGCGCGGCGTTGCTCCAGTAGCCCCGCCAGCGCGGAGAGAGCCAAGACGCCGAGCGCGACCAGCCCGAGCAGGACCGGCTTGTCGGCATGGCCAAGGGTGTCCTTACCGAAGTTGACCAGCCCCGCGGGCAGCAGCGCGATGATGCCCTGCCCGACGGCGGTGAGCGGTGAGCCGGTGGGAGACATCAGCCAGGCCGCCAGGTCAGATGCGCCCAGCCCGATGGCACCGGCGATGACGCCGGACAGGGCAGCCCAGCCGCCGCGGGTGGCGATGGGACTGGTCAGCTGGCCCGGTCCGGCAGTGCTCGGATCTCCATGGGCTGTCAGGATGCTCACCCTTCCATGGTGCTCCCTGGGTGGTTACGCTGCGAATCAAGCGCTCGCTGCGGATCACCGCGCCGTCTCATGCGGGACGATCCGGGCCATGGGTCAGGTTCGAGTTTTCTTTCTTAAGCCTGGCTCGCGAGGGCTGGTGCCTGAATCTGAAAACTTGGCGCCAGTCAGCCCACGGCCGACCGCCCCAGGCTGACCTGGAGATCCCGGCCGCCTCGGCGATCTGCCGGTAATAATCTCGCGGCCAAAACTGCTCCAGCAAAGGCTCGGTCGCGCTCATGAGGGCAGCGCGGCGCTCTTCGTGGGGTAACGGCTCGGCCCTGGACACTGCGACATTTTGTTGAGTGAGCACTCATTCGACAACGCAACAACGTTGACTCGTCACTAAGACTAAGGTCTCGCGAAGTCGGCGTGTCGCCGATACCTTTGTGTGAGGCTCGGCGGGGGAAGGGGTCAGCCGGGCCGACCGTTGTTGTCGCCGTGGTTGGCCGGCCGGGCCACGGAGTCGATGCTGCGAGCTACGGCGGCTGCCAGGGCCAGGGTGGCTCGCCGGGTCCCTGGACGCAGCTTGGCCTGGTCGATGGTGCTGCCCTCGGCGATATGCGGATCGGTTGGAATCTCCACGATGGGGTGACT
>JBBSQO010000095.1:0-7324 GCA_038244025.1 Propionibacteriales bacterium | reverse complement strand
TCATCGCTACCGCCATCCCGGCACCCAGATCGGAGTGGGCGGCGATCGTCGCCAACCGGTCATGCGCCGTCTCGGTGAGCGGCTTCTCCGGTGGGTAGAGGAAATAGGCATAACCGCGCTCCCGGCCACGTCCGACCCGGCCACGCAGCTGGTGCAGCTGGGACAGCCCCATTAGGTCAGCGCGCTCGATCAGCAGGGTGTTGGCGGTGGAAATGTCCAACCCGGCTTCAACAATCGTGGTGCAAACCAGGACATCGGCACGACGCTCCCAGAAGTCGACCATCACCTGTTCCAGCCGCTTCTCGCCCATCTGACCGTGCGCGGTCACCACCCGCGCCTCGGGCACCAGCTCGGCGATCCTCCTGGTCGCCTTGTCGATGCTGTTCACCCGGTTGTGGATATAGAAGACCTGGCCCTCTCGCATCAGCTCCCGGCGGATGGCAGCGGTCACCTGGCCCTCGTCGTACGGGCCGGCGAAGGTGAGCACCGGGTGCCGCTCCTCCGGCGGGGTGTCAATCGTGCTCATCTCCCGGATGCCGGTGATGGCCATCTCCAGGGTCCTCGGGATCGGGGTCGCCGACATGGCCAGCACGTCGACGTGGGTACGCAGCCGCTTCAGCGCCTCCTTATGCTCGACTCCGAACCGTTGCTCCTCGTCGATGATCACCAGGCCGAGGTCTTTGAACTCGATCTCCCCGGACAGCAGCCGGTGGGTGCCCACGACCACGTCGACGTTGCCGTCCTTGATGCCGGCCCTGGTCGCCTTTGCCTCTGCCTCACTCTGGAAACGGCTGAGCGGGGCCACGTTGATCGGGAATCCGGCGTACCGGTCGGCGAAGGTGGCGTGATGTTGCTGCACCAGCAGGGTGGTCGGCACCAGGATCGCCACCTGCTTGCCGTCCTGGACAGCCTTGAACGCGGCCCGGACCCCGATCTCGGTCTTGCCATAGCCGACATCTCCGCAGATCAGCCGATCCATCGGGACGATTTCTTCCATGTCCTTCTTGACCTCGTCGATACAGGCCAGCTGGTCGGGTGTCTCGACGAAGTTGAAGGCGTCTTCCAGCTCGCGCTGCCAGGTCGTGTCCGGGCTGAACGCGTGGCCCCGGCTGGCCTGGCGGGCGGCATAGAGCTTGATCAGCTCGGCAGCGATCTGGCGTACCGCCCGGC
This sequence comes from Propionibacteriales bacterium, assembly GCA_038244025.1. Lineage (GTDB taxonomy): Bacteria > Actinomycetota > Actinomycetes > Propionibacteriales > Propionibacteriaceae > Microlunatus. Next base: position 6,154 of record JBBSQO010000095.1, on the reverse strand, counting down.
GTGCCCTCCCCTTGCGCTTGACCCAGTCGGCACCGCCCATCTTGTCAAGGGTCGGACTCTCGCCCCCCACATAGCGGGTGACCTGGTCCAGCTGGTCCATCGGGACATAAAGCCGGTCACCGGGCTGACCGCGCTTCGACGGTGCGTATTCGATCACCAGGTACTCCCTGGTGGAGCCTGCTACCGATCGCTGCACCATTTCCACATAGCGGCCGACACCATGCTGCTCGTGGACGACTGCATCACCGCCGCTGAGCTCAAGCGGGTCGATCTGGTTCTTGCGCCGGGACGGCATTGTCCGCTCGGACTTGTCGGCGGGTCGCTGGCCGGACAGGTCGCCGGCGGTGAAGACGGCGAGCTGGATGGCATCGGCCAGGAAGCCATGCTGATAGTCGCCGGTAACAACGGTGGCGATCCCGGCAACCGGTGCGTCGGGTAGTGTCTCGACCAGCCGGCAGGGAATCTCGTTGTCGGCAAGGATTTCTGCCATCCTGCTGCTCATGCCCTTGCCTTCGGCGACCAGCACGACCCGCCAGCGATCATGCACTCTCTTGCCGATCTCGCGCGTTGCCGCCTCGGTATCGCCGCGATAGATCTCGGCTGGGGTCGCCACCATCTGACGCGACTCCACCCCCTGGGTAGCGTAGGTAGAGAAGTCGATGATCTGTCCGTCGGCCGTACGAACGGGTGGCTGCCCAGCTGCCGGTCCAAGGCTGAACGGTGACAGGCTCCACCAGGCCATGCCACGCTCGATGGCCACCGCCCGTACGTCGGCCAGCGGCCGATAGCTGGAGGCGCCAAGATCAATCGGCGCCTTGCCACCACCCGCGGCGGCAGCCCAGGATGCCTGCAGAAAGTCCTCACTCATGGTGACCAGATCGGCGGCCCGGCCGCGGACCAGCTCGGGATCACTGATCAGGATGTGGGTGTCGGATGGCATCAGCTCAACCAGCAGCTCCATCCCCTCCACCAATGCCGGGGAGAGGGCCTCCATGCCATCCACCGCGTGGCCCTCGGCAATCTTGTCCAACATCTCCACCAGCTCGGGGTGGTCGGTGACCAGCGCCGCAGCCCGTTGCCGGACCGCGTCGGTGAGGAGCAGCTCGCGGCACGGGGACGCGGTGAGCTCGTTGATCACCAGATCACTGGAGCGCTGGTCGGCGACGGTGAAGTGACGGATCTCCTCGACCGTGTCACCGAAGAAGTCGATCCGGACCGGATGTTGCTCGGTAGGAGGAAAGATGTCGACAATGCCGCCCCGGACCGCGAACTCGCCCCGTCGCTGGACCAGGTCGACCCGCAGATAGGCCGCACCCACGAGGTCGGCAGACAGCCGACCGAGGTCATAGTCCTCCCCGGTCTGCAGCCGTACCGGCGCCAGATCGGCCAGTCCCTTTACCTGGGGTTGCAGCACCGAGCGTACGGGCGCCACCACCACCTTGAGCGGTGTGGCGTCCTGCTCCTTGCCGGCCAGTCGCCGCAGCACGGCCAACCGACGACCGACCGTGTCCGACTGAGGGCTCAGCCGCTCATGCGGCAGGGTCTCCCAGGCCGGGTAGTAGGCCACCGAGCCGGGCTCCAGCAGGCACTCAAGCACCCCGGTGAGATTCTCCGCCTCGCGGTAGGTGGATGTCACTAGCAGCACCGGTCGACCGGCGCCACCATCCTCGGCCGACGTCGCCAGCGCGGCGGCAACCAGGGGTCGGAGTGCAGGTGGTGCGGTCAGATCGAGCGCATTGGCGGCGCGCGCACGTGCATCACCGATGGATTCGGCAATGGTGGGGTCTTGGGCAATAAGGTCAACGAGTCCCGAAAGGGTCACCGGGCTAACGTACCCGTGGCACCCCAACTCACCCGACGTACCCGGTCGAGCGGCACCATTCGCCACCAGAACGCGAGAAATGATGCCGGTACGAGCCGCTGCGCCACCAGTTGCCGACAGAACGCGAGAAATGACGCCGGTCTTTCCCTGGTCGTGATCCGCAACGGGCAGACCATGCTCAGCCAGCCCACTCGTCGATTCCAGGCTCTGGTCGACCACATCGATGACGAGGCCAGCGTCATCCGGTCGACCAACATCACCCCGCAGGTGTCCATGCGTCCCGGGATATCCTTCGGACAGCCGACCGTACGTGGTGTCCGAACGGAAATCATTGCCGAGGGCTACCGTGCTGGCGCAACCCGCGAAGAGATCGCGAACCTGTACGAGCTCAGCTCTGAGGACGTGGACCAGTCGCTTCGATTGAACTGATCGTCAACGACAGGCAGACCGCATAAGTACCTGGCATCGCCAACCGCAGGCTTGCGCTACTTCGCCAACGAGAATGCCTTGGGATTCGCGAAACTGATGATTCGCGCTGGGCGCACCGATACTGTCCACCCCGGGCACGTTGCCATCCCGAGCGTGCCGCTCGGAAGTCCCGATCTGCTGACCAAATCTGATCGTGCTCAGCCGTGACAAGAGGATCCGGTCTCGCCCAGCGAAACTTCGAGTCTATGCCGAGCTGGGCTTGCGCTCGGTATGGCTGGGTGGAAAGCAAGATCAGCATCCAGTCAGAGACTGATGATCTGGATCCTCCACTCAAGCCCCGCGGACGTCGAGGCCGAGCCGGGTGGCGATCACGATCGCCTGGTCAAAGTCGATGATGGCGTTGTTGAACTCGATCGCCCTCGGGTCGACGGCGGAGAGGTCCGAACCTCGCAGGTCAGCACCGGCCAGCGTCACATTGGGCATCGAGGCGCCGGAGAGGTCCACCCGGTGTAGCGTCGCCTCGGCGAAGTTGGTGCCGGTCAGGTGCGCCTCGCGCATCCGGACGTCCGGGAAAGGTCGGCGCCGGCGAGATCGACGAAGGACCAGCCCCCACCGGTGACCTTGATCATGGCGAAGTTGCAGCGGGTGAACGTACTGCCGACGAACTTGCAGCCGGTGAACGTCGCATCAAACAGAGACGAGCCGGTGAAGGTGCAGTTCACGAACGCGGAGTCGGTATGCCGGGAGGCGTTGAGCTTCACGTTTCGGAACGTGCACATCTCAAACACCGCACCGGTGCTGGTCGCCTCGGTCAGGTCGGCGTCGATGAACGCCACCCGGCTGTGTCGCTGCCCCGACAGGTCCTGGCTGTCCCAGTCCGCGTCGTGAATTTCGGTCTCCGTCTCGGCCGGCAGGTGGCCGCGGGTAGGGTTCGCCATGTCCCCTCCTGACAATTTTGCCTGATAATTTTGGCTGATAATTTCGTTGTGGCCACCGCCGGTGTTCCGGCGAGATCGGCATCGTCCAACGTACCGGCCCCTATCCTTAATGCGTGCCTAGACAGCCGATAGCGCCACCAGCGACGTACGGTCTTGCCAGGAGGGCGAGGCGAACGGCCAAAAGTAAGAAGGTGGGTGCCCCGCTCGGCTTGATCATTTTCGCCACCGTGCTGGCCGCCGGGCTGCTGACCTTCATCACTGCCGTCAACCCGATGACCTTTGCCATCGGCGTCATCCCCGCCCTCCTGGGCGTCACCCTGGTGATCAGCTGCTATCTCTGGCTGGACCGCTGGGAGCCCGAACCCCGCCGGCTCTTGATCTACGCCTTCGTCTGGGGCGGCGGTTTCGCCACTGTCTTCGCGCTGGGGATTGGCTTCGGGTTCGCCTCCCTCGGCTTTCTTAGCGGCCCAGTAACCACCATTGTGGTCCAGGCCCCACTGGTGGAGGAGTTCGCCAAGGGCATGTTTGTCTGGTTGATGCTGACCGGCATTCGCCGCAAGGAGCTGAGCACGCTCACCGACTGTCTGGTCTATGCCGGGTTCGTCGGAATCGGGTTCGGGTTCGTGGAAGACCTGCTCTACTTCTCCACCCAGACTTCGCTGACCGGAACACTCGTGACCATCGTCGTGCGGTTGGCTCTCGGCGTTTTCGCGCACCCGCTCTTCACCACCATGACGGCCATCGGTGTCTATGTCTCGATGCAACGCAAGACCGCAGCAGGCAGGACGGTCGCGCTGCTGGGAGGTTATCTCGGCGCCGTCGTGCTGCATGGCATCTGGGATGGTTCCACCGTGTTCGGGCTCGCGGGATACCTGCTCGCGTACGCGGGGGTGATGGTCCCCGTCTTCGTCGGCGTCATCGTGCTCGCCAGCCTCAGCCGCAAGCACGAGGGCCGGATGCTCAACCTGCAGTTACCGGCCATGGTGCAGGCGCAGCTGATCGGGCCGGCCGAAGCGAGCTGGCTGTCGGCTCTGGGCAACCGGAGGCGACGAAGGCTGGCGGCAAAGCGGGCCGGGGGTAAGCCAGCCGTGAAGCAGGTCCAACGCTTCACCGACGCCGTCACCGAGCTTGCCTTCCTGCAAGATCGGATCGATCGGGGGCTGGGTACGCCAAAGACGGCACAACTACACCAAGAGCTGATGCAGGCTGTCAGTGCGGAGCGGCTGGTGGCAGCTCCGCACCTGAACCAGATCACCGCTCCCCGACCGCCGATGCCTGGCGGTCCCCAGCCTCCTGCCCCACCGGCCAGCTACAATCCCATACCCGGCGGGCCGATTCCCGGCGGGCCATAGTGTTCTCGGCGCTCGCTCGGCAGGGTGTGCCCGACCGTCCGTCACCCGCCAGGCCGGCAGGGGCAATGGGCCAGCTCAGGAGTTGAACTGGCTCTGGGTCCGTTCCAGCCCGGACAGGATTAAGGACTCAACGGCATCGGCGGCGCGATCGATCTCCACCGCCAGGTCGGTGCGCTGGCTGGCCGGGAAGCTCGTCAGCACGAAGTTGACCGGTTCCTGCCGTCCGGGCGGGCGCCCGATACCGAACCGGACCCGGTAAAAATCGCCAGTGCCCAAAGATTTCCGGATCGACTTCAGACCGTTGTGACCGTTGTCCCCGCCACCAAACTTCACCCGCAGCTGGCCGAAGTCGAGATCGAGCTCGTCATGGACGACGATCAGCTGATCAGTCGGTACCTTGAAATAACTGCTGACTCCTGCGACTGGCCCGCCGGACTCGTTCATGAAGCTCCGGGACTTCATCACCGATAGCCTCCTCGAGTCCGTACCGATGGTGCCGACCCGGCCTTCAGCCACCTCGGCTCGCAGTCCCTTGGCGGCGGAAAATTTCGATCCGATCCGCCGGCTCAGCTCATCGACCACCATGAAACCGACATTGTGCCGGTGAGCTGCGTAGCTCGGGCCCGGGTTTCCGAGCCCGACCACCAACCACATGATGCTTGGCCGGTGTCGAGGCTACTTGGCTTCCTCGCCCTGCGCCCCGGACCCGGCGCCGGCATCTTCGCCCTCGCCTTCACCTTCGGCGGCTTCGACACCTTCCTCGACGGTCGGCTCAATGCCTGCCTCGGCTTCAGCCTCGGCCAGCTCGGCCTCGGCCTCTTCCTGGGTTGGCGCACCGGTGATGTTGACGATCAGGACATCGTCCTCGACGGCCAGGCTGGCACCGGTCGGCAGCTGCAGATCGCTGGCGAGGATCTGGGTGCCCGGCTGCATTCCCTCAATCGAGACCTCGATCTCGTTCGGGATGTGGGTCGCCTCCGCCTCGACCGCAACCGCGTTGCGGTCCACCACCACCAGGGTGTCCGGGGCGGCCTCGCCGGTGAGGAGGACGTTGACGTCCACGGTGACCTTCTCGCCACGGCTGACCAGCACCAGGTCGACGTGCTCGATCAGACCCTTGATCGGATCGCGCTGCACCTGCTTGGGCAAGGCCAGCTGCGACGTGCCGTCCACGTCGACCGACAGCAGTGCGTTGGCCACCCGCAGCGCCAGCAGGGTCTCGTGCCCAGGCAGGGTAATGTGCACCGGATCAGAGCCGTGCCCGTACAGCACGGCAGGAATCTTGTCGGCGCGGCGGATTCGACGGGCAGCGCCCTTGCCGAACTCGGTACGCATTTCGGCAGTGAGCTTGACCTCGGGCACAACGAACTCCTCAAACCTAGGCAATTTTCTTCGACGAAGTATTCGGCAAAATAGTCACTGCCCGGCTCGGGAACTCATTCTGCATTTCATCCGAAACCGAGCTACGCGAGGGACAAACCGCTGTACGGCTCCCCACCCAGTCGATTACGGACGCGGCTGCGACCCTCGCCGAGGCAACTGGCCCAGCCTAGCGGAGCAGCCCGGGCAGAGGGAAATTCGACCAGCCTGCAGCTACCGCATGACGTGCGGAT
>JBBSQO010000094.1:0-7325 GCA_038244025.1 Propionibacteriales bacterium | reverse complement strand
TGGACCGCGTCGATGGCCGTCGCCCTGACGCAGTAGTCGGTGGCAATACCGCAGACATCGACGACATCGACGCCGTGGTCGCGCAGCCAACCAGCCAGCGTGGCGCCGGAGTCCGAGCGCCCCTCGAATCCGGAGTATGCGGCCGCGTACTCGCCCTTGTCGAAGATCGCCTCGAAGTCACGGAAGGTGAGCTGATCATGAAACTCGACACCGGCGGTACCGACCACACAGTGCCGCGGCCAGGAGTCGACAAAGTCTGGGGTGAGCGAGAAGTGGCCGCCCGGATCGATGTGGTGGTCCCGGGTGGCCACCACATGATCGTAACCATGATCGCCGGACAGCAGGGCACTGATCTCCGCGGCCACCTTGGCGCCGCCATCGACAGCCAGTGAGCCTCCTTCGCAGAAGTCGCGCTGGACATCGACGACGATCAGCGCGGTGGTCGGTGTTTGCGTGTCCGTGAGCTCGATGCCTGGCGTGTCCATATCTGGCGCGTTCATGCCTGATGCGTTCATTGTTGTCCCCTCAGATCCCTTGCCTGGTACGGGTTCTGGCTTGCCTCACCCTCAGGCTGATGGAAGATCGTCTCGATCACCGGCTCACCACGGGACATCTTCAACGCCGCCATCGGCAGCTCTGCCCGAGACTGACTATGCCGCTCGCGGGCCGTGTCAAGATCGACCTGGTGGACGACCTCACCGTCGCGGACCAGCTCCACCAGCAGACTGCGGTCGTTGTAGTCGCCCTCCGGCGGCTCGCCGATCCCAACCAGCTCGGCCTCGGCCACGCCTTGGTCCGACAACCGGCGGACGGCAAACTTACGACCGCCGATGGAAATCTTGTCCGTGCTCTTCTTGGCCACCGGCACCAGCGGCGCATCCGGGTCATCGGAGTCGGACCGAGCCACCAGCTTGTAGACGAACCCACAGGTCGGATGCCCGCTGCCGGTGACCAGTGCGGTGCCCACGCCATAGCCGTCGACCGGTGCACCGGACAGGGCCGCGATGTTCCATTCGTCTAGGTCGGAGGTGACGATGATCCTGGTCTTCTTGGCGCCGAGTGAGTCCAGCAGCTTGCGCACGTCGGAGGCCATCAGGGCCAGGTCGCCGGAGTCGAGCCGGACCGCGCCCAGCCGGCCCTGGGTCAGCTCCACGCCGGTCTTCACGGCTTCGGTGACATCGTAGGTATCCACCAGCAAGGTGGTGTCCTCACCGAGTGCGGCGATCTGGGCGGCGAAGGCCTCCCGTTCGCTGTTGTGCAGCAGGGTGAACGAGTGCGCAGCCGTACCGGTGGTCGGCACGCCGTAGCGGCGACCGGCTTCCAGGTTCGAAGTGGCCTGGAAACCAGCCACATAGGCGGCCCGGGCCGCGGCCACGGCCGACAGCTCCTGGGTCCGACGGGACCCCATCTCGATGCAGGGCCGGGAACCGGCCATCGCCGTCATCCGGGAGGCCGCCGAGGCGATTGCCGAGTCGTGGTTGTAGATGCTCAGCAGCAGGGTCTCCAACAGCACGCCTTCGGCGAAGGTCGAGTCAACCACGACCAGTGGCGACCCGGGAAAGAACACCTCCCCTTCGGGGTATCCCCAAATCTGCCCGCTGAACTTATAGCTGGCCAGCCAGTCGGCGGTAGTGCCGTCGACGATATTACGGTCGCTCAGAAAGGTCAGCGACTCGTCGTCGAACCGGAACGCCTTCAGCGCCCGCAACGCCCGCCCGACGCCGGCCACCACCCCGTACCGGCGCCCAGCCGGCAGCCTCCGGGGGAACAGCTCGAAGATGCTGTGCCGAGCCGCGGTGCCGCCTTCCAGCGCTGCCCGTAACATGGTCAGTTCGTAATGATCGGTGAGCAGGGCTGTGGTCGGTATTTCACTCGGGCCCCAAGCCGGGGAGGAGACAAGGTGCGCGTGATGGGTCACCAGGCCAGCCTAGACTCAGGCCTCGGCGAGCAGGCGGCAAGCACGGTCGGAGAAGGCCCCACCGTGACCCCGGCCGGGGGTACGGCGGTGGCCGAGCGGCCATTGGAGAAGGCAACCACGGACACCCCGTGGGTAACTATCGTCTGGGACGACCCGGTCAACCTGATGTCCTATGTCACGCATGTCTTCGTCACCTACTTCCACTATCCCAAGCCCAAGGCGGAACGGTTGATGCTGCAGGTCCATACCGAAGGCAAGTCCGCGGTCTCCAGTGGAACACGTGAGAAAATGGAACGCGACGTCAACGCCATGCACGACTACGGTCTGTGGGCCACGATGGACCGAGCGGACGCCTGACGGGGGCCGGCGGATGAAGAAGTTCAAGCGCAAGGGACAGCTGATTTCCAGCCAGCTCAGCGACTATGAGGTGCACCTGCTGGAGTCACTGGTGCACCAGCTGCAGGAGATGATTTCTGAGGGGATGCCGGCCGAGCCGCCGGCCGGTGTCGAGGCGGCCGACGACGATCCGTTCGTCTTGTGGGGACGGGATCTGCAGCTGGACCCGGACGAACCGGAGGTGCCGGACGACCCGGTGCTCAAGCGGTTGTTTCCCACTGCCTATCCACACGATGCCGCGGCCTCATCAGACTTCCGCCGGTACACCGAGCACGAGCTGCGGCGTCGCAAGCTTGACGATGCAGAGCAGGTCTTGGCGTCTCTGGCCGAGACTGAGGGTGGGTCCCATCCGCTGCAGATCCCCCATGACCAGGTCGACCCATGGCTCAAGACCCTGACCAGCTTGAGGATCAGCGTCGCCACCCGGCTCGGCATCACCGACAACGACAGCACAGCGGAACTGGCTCAGCTGCCCGATGACGATCCCCGCGCCTTCATGCTGAGCGTGTATGACTGGCTCGGTTTCGCTCAGGAGACGCTGATCACCGCTCTATGACCTGCCGCGGCAAGCGGTCTACCTGACAATCGTGGCCAGCAGTCTTTGCAGCGGCCAGGTGAGGAAGAGCACGAACATGGTGAGTAGTCGAGGGCGGGACTGAGGAGCGAGAGCAGCAGCGCACCTGCGAACAGGATGCTCAGCGCCAGGGCGGCAGCAAGACCACCGCCGGTCGGCGGGTTGTCGGCGTTCCACAGCTTCGGGTTTCGCCGGATGACGAGTGGGTGGCAGTCATCACCAGGCTGCCGATGAGCATCGTGTCGATGTAGAGCACCTTCTGCAGCGCATCCGTGTCCATCGAGCCCACCAGCGCTGTCGGGACCGGCAGCCAGACGATGGTGAACATCCAGGCGATGTTCAACCACAGCAGCAGGCCGTTGTAGTACTCGACGCTCTCATAGAGGCGGTTGTGACCAGCCCAGAAGCTGGCGATGATGATGAAGCTGAGCATAAAGCTCAGCAGCTGCCCCTGGTGCTCATACAGGTAGCCCGCCGTGGTCAGCCGCGGGGCTTCGCCTTCCCTAAGCGCGCAGGCTATCGCTTTGCCAGCGGGGCCACTTTTTGCGGCAGCCATAGCCAACCGGTGCCCACGGCTCTATTGTCAGTACCGTAGGTCCGCATCTAACCAGGAAGTACTTCAAAGGAGAGTTGTCATGGCAGATTTCGTCGCCGCAATTGATCAGGGAACCACCAGCACCCGTTGCATGTTGTTCGACCACTCCGGCAACGAGGCAGGCAAGTACCAGCTGGAGCATGAGCAGATTCTGCCGCAGGCGGGCTGGGTGGAGCACAATCCGGTCGAGATCTGGGAGCGGACGAATGCGGTGGTGCAGTCAACCCTGAACAACAAGGGCATCACCTGCACGGATCTGGCGTCGCTGGGGATCACCAACCAGCGGGAGACCGCCGTGGTCTGGAACAAGAAGACCGGCCGCCCCTACTACAACGCCATCGTCTGGCAGGACACCAGGACCGACCGGATCGCCAGTGCCCTGGAGCGTGAAGGCAAGGGCGATGTGATCCGGCAGAAGGCGGGTCTGCCGCCGGCCACCTACTTCTCCGGCGGCAAGGTGCAGTGGATCCTGGAGAATGTCGCTGGCGCCCGCGAGGACGCCGAGAAGGGCGATGCCATCTTCGGCAACACCGATACCTGGATGTTGTGGAATCTCACTGGCGGCCCCCGGGGTGGGGTGCACATCACCGATGTCACCAATGCCAGCCGGACCATGTGCATGAACCTGGAAACCCTGGACTGGGACGACGAGTTGCTGTCGTTCTTCAATATTCCCCGTCAGATGATGCCCGAGATTCGTCCGTCCTCTGATCCCAACCTGTACGGGAAGACGCTGGCGAACGGCGCGTTCGGCGGAGAGGTCGGGATTGCCGGCGACCTTGGGGACCAGCAGGCGGCCATGGTTGGCCAGGTGTGTCTGGCTGCCGGTGAGGCGAAGAACACCTACGGCACCGGTAACTTCCTGCTGCTGAACACCGGCGAGGAGCTGGTCCGGTCGGAGAATGGGCTGCTCAGCACGGTCTGTTACAAGTTCGGTGATGCCAAGCCGGTCTATGCGCTGGAGGGTTCGATCGCCGTCACCGGTTCGGCCGTCCAGTGGCTGCGTGACCAGCTCAAGATCATCGGTGGGGCGGCCGAGAGCGAGGCGCTGGCCAGGTCGGTCGACGACAATGGCGGTGTGTACTTCGTGCCCGCCTTCTCCGGTCTGTTCGCCCCGTACTGGCGCTCCGACGCCCGGGGTGCCATCGTCGGTCTGTCCCGGTTCAACACCAACGCCCACATTGCCCGAGCCACCCTGGAGGCGATCTGCTACCAGAGCAAAGATGTGGTAGACGCGATGGAGAAGGACTCCGGCGTTCACCTGGAGGTGCTGAAGGTCGACGGCGGCGTCACCGCCAACGACCTGTGCATGCAGGTCCAGTCCGACATCCTCGGCGTCGAGGTCAGCCGGCCGGTCGTCGCTGAGACCACCGCGCTGGGGGCAGCCTATGCGGCCGGCCTCGCCGTCGGTTTCTGGGGCTCACCCGAGGAGCTGCGGGAAAACTGGGTCGAGGACAAGCGGTGGGAGCCGCAAATCGATGATGAGCAGCGAAAGGCCGGGTACGAGGGGTGGCAGAAGGCCGTCCAGCGCACCCTCGACTGGGTCGACGTGTCCTGAGTCTGCGTCCACACTGTTTCCAGCACCCGGAAAGGTCAATTTGATGCCCACCACTCATTCACCGCTCAGCCCGGCGGCGAGAGCTGAATCCCTACAGCGGCTGGCCGAGGAGGAGCTGGATGTGTTGGTGATCGGGGCCGGCGTTGTTGGTGCCGGCTCCGCCCTTGACGCGGTCACCCGCGGGCTCAAGGTTGGCATGGTTGACGCGCGGGACTTCGCCGCCGGCACCTCCAGCCGGTCCAGCAAGCTGTTCCACGGTGGCCTGCGTTATCTCGAGCAGCTCAACTTCCACCTGGTGTTCGAGGCGCTCAAGGAGCGTTCGCTGGCACTGAACACGCTGTGCCCGCACCTGGCCAAACCGGTGCCGTTCATCTACCCGATGCTGAAGCCAGTCTTTGACCGCGGGTATGCAGGTCTGGGCATCGGTGTCTATGACGTGATGGGCGCCGGGAGGGGGGTTCCGCACCACCTGCGGCATCAAAGCCGAAAGAAGACCTTCGAGCAGTTTCCGTCGGCCAAGCGGGATGCGCTGTACGGGTCGATCAAGTTCTACGAGGGCCAGGTCGACGATGCCCGGCACACCATGATGCTGGGCCGGACGGCCGCCCACTATGGCGCTCTGGTTGCGATGAGCACCCGGGTGATCGGTTTCATCCGGGAGTCCGACCATGTCGCCGGGGTAAGGGTCAAGGACCTGGAGAGCGGGGCTGAGTTCGAGATCCGGGCCCGCCAGACGATCAACGCCGCCGGGGTCTGGATTGATGAGATCCAGGAGATGCTCGGTGGTCGCGGCCAGTTCCGGGTACGAGCATCCAAGGGTATCCATCTGGTCATTCCACGGAACCGGATCAACTCCACTAGCGGGCTGATCACCCGGACCGAGAAGAGCCTGCTGTTCATCATCCCCTGGGGGAGCCACTGGATCATCGGCACTACCGACACCGACTGGCAGCTCGACCGTGCCCATCCAGCCGCGAGCCAGGCTGACATCGACTATCTGCTCGACCATGCCAACAAGCTGCTGGCCGATCCGCTGACCCGCGACGATGTGATGGGCGTCTATGCCGGCCTGCGGCCGTTGCTGGCGGGGGAGTCGGAGTCGACCAGCAAGCTGTCCCGCGAGCATGCTGTTGCCAGCCCGGTGCGCGGTTTGACCATGATCGCCGGCGGCAAGTACACCACCTACCGGATCATGGCCAAGGATGCGGTGGACTCGGCCGTGCATGACCTGGAGCGTCAGGTGCCGAAGTCCTGCACTGAAAGCGTGCCATTAGTGGGCGCGGACGGCTACCACGTTGCCTGGAACTCCCGGGAGCTGATTGCCGCGCGCGCTGGCCTGCATGTCAGCCAGATTGAGCACCTGCTGAACCGCTACGGCACCTTGATGTCGGAGCTGCTCGATCTCATCAAGGAGAATCCGGAGCTCGGCAAGCCGCTGACCGGTGCCGAGGAGTATCTCAAGGTGGAGGCGGTCTATGCCGCCTCCCACGAAGGCGCGCTGCATCTCGATGATGTGCTGGCCCGCCGGACCCGGATCTCGATCGAGACCTGGGACCGGGGCGACAAGTCGGCGGAGGAGGTGGCACAACTGGTCGCGCCCGTCCTCGGCTGGGACCAGGCGGATATCGACCGTGAGGTCGAGCACTACCACAAGCGGGTTGCCGCCGAGCGGGAGTCGCAGCACCAGCCGGACGACCTTTCCGCGGACGCTGCCCGGTTGGGTGCATCCGACGTCCGGCTGGGCGCCACCTAAGTCTGGCTGCGTCACATTTGGCGCTTGTATCGTCGGTGTGTCGGTGCAGCGGCGACCGGTCGGCCAAAAGTGTACGGCTCAGTGGTCCAACGGCAGCCGGAATCCCCACAGCTCGACCGACGGTGCCGGGCTCCAGTCCAGATCCGGGCTGCGGACGAAACCGAAGGAGCCGTACAGGGCGTGGGCGTTGTGCATCTGCGGCAGCGAGCAGATCACCACTTCGCGCATCCGGTGGTCTTTGGCCCGGTCCAGGCAGGCCTGCACCAGAGCCCGGCCCACCCCACGCCGACGGGCCGTAGCGCCGACCGACAGCATCCGGAACTCTGCCTGATCGGGTTCGGTGGCCAGCTCGCGCAGCGCCGAACCGACCGGGCACCAGGTCACCGTGCCCAGCAACTTGCTATTGTCGGCAGCCACCAGCACGATGGCGTCACCAGCCCGCCCCGCCGCATCGCGCAGATGCTCTTGATAGTGATCCTCGCCGCCGTCCGGCCGGCGCAGTAGATCGTCGGCCAGATATCCCTCGGCCGT
>JBBSQO010000093.1:0-7325 GCA_038244025.1 Propionibacteriales bacterium | reverse complement strand
TCATCACGCAGCCGGCCGCTGGAGTCGGCCAGGGCAATCTTGGTGAAGGTGCCGCCCAGGTCGACCGCCACGACCAGGCCAGAATTATCAGGCAGATTCGCAGTGCTAGGCAGACCAGGAGAGTTAGGCAGACCCGCAGTGTTGGGCGCCGACGCCGCGGCACCGGTTGTCTCGGCCATCCGGGTCGGTCAGGAAGCCGGCAGCACGACGGACCGGGACAGGTTGCGCGGCTGATCGGGGTTCAGCCCGAGCTGCATGGCGCGGGCAATGGCGAGCCGCTGGGCGACGACCAGGTCGGCCATCGGATCGCGATCATGATCAACGAAGAGAGCTCCCGTTGCCTCGACGTCGGCGGCCAGGCCGGCCGGGGCCGGACCAAACATCCAGACGATCCTCCCGGGTGCCGCAATGCTGATCGGACCATGGCGATAGTCCATTGCCGGGTACGACTCCGCCCAGCTGGAGGAGGACTCGCGAAACTTCAACGCGGCCTCGTGCGCGACGCCGATCGACCAGCCATGCCCCAAGAAGGTGATCTGCTCGGCCGCGGCCATCTCCTCACTCAGCCGGTCGGTGAGCGCGTCCCGCCCGGCTTCGATGATGGGGGCGAGGTCCTCGCCGAGTGCGGACCGGAAGAGGGCCAGCACGCTGGTGGCAAAACGGGTCTGCACCACCGAGGACTCATCGGCGAAGGACAGGTCGATGACGGCGTCCGCAACGTCGACAACCGGCGTGTCCAGGTCTCCGGTCACCGCCAGCGTCGGCACCTGACCCTGCAAGGACTTGAGCAGCGCCAGCACCTCGGTAGTCGTCCCGGAGCGAGTGAGGGCCACCACCCGGTCGTAGCGGCGGGTGGATGGGAACTCGGCTGCCGTGTACGCGTCCGCCTCGCCGTCACCCTTGCCCTCGCGCCAGGCGGCAATGATCTGGCTCATGAACCAGGAAGTGCCGCAGCCAACGAAGGCCACCCGCTCCCCCGGCTGTGGAAACAGCTCCGGCAGCTGGCCGGCCAGCTCCCCGGCCTGCTGCCAGCAGTCCGGTTGCGACTGGATTTCCTCATCCACAAAGAAACTCACTGGTCACTCCTATCCGAAGCCAATCTGCTTGTTTTCTTTCCAAATGAACAGATATGAACATATCATGTGGGCCCAGAGGAGGGAATGCCATGACCCGAGCCGAGCGACTGTCGGCCCTGCTGGAACAGCTCGTCAGCGATGGTCATCTCGACGTCGAGAGCTCGGCGACCCAGTTCGAGGTCTCCGCCGCCACCATCCGGCGCGACCTCGACCATCTGGCGGACCAGCAGCTCCTCTCCCGCACCCACGGTGGTGCACTCCCCAATACAACATCGTACGATCTCCCGCTGCGCTACAAGTCGGCTTCCCGGACCGACGCCAAGTCCCAGATCGCCCACTACGCGGCCAGCATGCTCTGGCCGGGCTGCACGGTGTCCATGAACGGCGGCACCACGACGGTGGAGGTGGCCAGAGCCATCCCGGGCTGCCAGGCCCTGCACAACGGCATCACCGTGGTCACCAATGCCCTCAATATCGCCGCCGAGCTGACCGTACGCCCGTTCATCAAGATCGTGGTCTGCGGCGGGGTGGCCCGACCACAAAGCTATGAGCTCGTCGGATCGATCGCCGCGGAGACCCTCCGGCAGCTCAGCCCCGACATTTGTTTCCTGGGCGCCACCGGTCTGGCTGCCGACGCCGGCGTCAGCACCAACGATGAGGCCGAGTCGGCCATCAACCGGGTCATGGTCGAGCAGGCCAAACGAACCATCGTGGTGGTGGACTCATCCAAGCTGGGCCGGGTCGGCTTCTCCCGGATCTGCCGGGTCAGTGACGTCGCCACCATTCTTACCGACCGGGAGGCCGATCCCGGCCAGCTCGCCACCCTGCGCGCCTGTGGCGTCGAGGTGCTCCAGGCCTGACAGCGCTCCAAGCCTGACCGCAGAATCTCCTGACAGTCGTCCATAACAGGCGCTTTTGGGCAGGGAGAGGCGGCTGGAATGCAGAATTGCGGGAAGTTTGGAGGGTTCTCAGTCGCCGCAGGACCGCAGCGAGGAACTTCGGAGCAGAAAAATTGATTGACCAACCGGCCATCGCGACGTATGTTTTTCCTACACAAGAAGGGAGGTGGTCCAGTAGATGTATGACTTATGGACAAGTGAGGTGACGGCTAGCTAGCCGCACGCACCCGGCACGGATGAGTAGGCCAAGAATGAATAGGTTAGTGTGGCCGGCTAATCCACAGCCATCACCCAGACCCGCGAGCCGCCGGTGTTGTCCGCCGGCCGACTCCCGATCATCGATCGGGCAGTTGCCAGGCTCGCGGGTGTGTCCTTTCCGCACCTTCTTTTCGCGGTGCTTTCCGTTGCGGGGTTCCCGATGGACCCGACCGTAGATACGTTGGAAACCATGGACAAGGCGGCCAGGTGAACGGGGGCCGGGAGGTCCAGGTGCCGCGCCAGCGACTGCGCAGGTGGCTGGACAACTACGCGGCCCGGCACGGCACCGCCGTTCCCATCTTGGACGGCCACGAGCTGGTGCTGTCCGCACCGGACGGGGCCGTGGCCCGGGTCCAGATCCCGTTCGGTCCCCTGAACGACAGCTCTCCGGAAAGCGATGGTGACCTGCTGGGCATCCTGGTTGCCCATGCCCTGCACGATCGGCGGATCGGCGCCATCCTGGCTCGCAAGGGCGGTCATGCCATCGGCATCTTCCACGGCGAACGGCTGACTGCCTCCAAGGTGGGATCCACTTATGTGCAAGGGAAGACGAAAGCCGGAGGCTGGTCCCAGCAACGCTACGCTCACCGACGCGACAACCAGTCCCGCAAGGCCTACGCCGATGCCGCCCAGGTCGCGGTTGAGCTGCTGCTCCCACAAGTAGGCCAGCTGGATGCCCTGGTGACCGGCGGGGACAAGACGGCAGTGAATGCCATCCTGGCCGATCCCCGGCTGGATGAGCTGTTGGACCTTCGGGTGAGATCCGGCGCCCGTACGCTGCCGGTCCCCGACCCGAGACTGCGGGTGCTGCAAGCCTTCCCGGAGCAGTTCCTTGCCGTCGATATCAGGCTGAACTCGCTGGCCTGAGCTAGGACTGCGGCCAGGATCCTCGAGAAAGGATCACGGTGCCAGCCGGGACAACGACCAGTCGCCCGTCACGGCACTTTGTCGATAGACGAGCCGATCATGCATCCGGCTCGGCTGCCCCTGCCAGAACTCGATCATCTCAGGCCGGACCCTGAAGCCGCCCCAGTGCGGCGGGCAGGGCACCTCGGATCCGGCGTAACGCTGCTCCGCCGCGGTGTAGCTGGCGACCAGCTCCTGCAGTGACCCGACCACGCTGGACTGCCGGGAGGCCCAGGCGCCCAGTTGCGAGCCGCGCGGCCGGGTGGCGAAATAAGTCTCCGACTCGGCTCTATGCACCCGGCTCACGGTCCCCTCGATCCGTACCTGGCGGTACAAGGAGTACCAGCCAAAGTGCAGTGCTGCCCAGGGGTTGGCAGCCAGCTCATGGCCCTTGCGGGAGTCATAGTTGGTGAAGAAGACGAAGCCGCCGCTGTCCACTCCCTTGAGCAGCACGCTCCGCGAGCTGGGCCGGAAGTTTCCGGTATCGTCCTGGCCCGCGGTGGACACCACCATCGCCGTCGGTTCGCTAACCGTGCCGAGATCGCGGGCCGCGAACGCATCCGACAGCCATCGGGCAAACAGCAGGTACGGATCATCCGGAGCTTCGCCTTCGCGTAGCCGATCGCCCTCGTAGTCAGACCTTTCGGCCGCAATGTCTCGAGACATGAGTCCAGTCTCTCAGCCCGTGACGATGCATCGCCCCACCCGTCCCGGCGTGACAGACTCCAGCTGTGACCCTGTCTAAGATCCCGGCCCGGCTGCTGCCCAAGGATGGGCGCTTCGGCTGCGGCCCGGCCAAGGTTCGTACCGAGGCGGTGGCTGCCTTGGCCACCGAAGGAACGAAGGTGCTCGGCACCTCGCACCGGCAGGCGCCGGTCAGGAATCTCGTCGGAGCAGTCCGAGAGGGCTTGTCGGAGCTCTTCTCGGCGCCACCGGGCTACACCCTGGTGCTCGGCAATGGCGGGTCCACGGCCTTCTGGGATGTCGCCGTCTCCTCACTGATCACTCGGCACAGCTCGCACGGCTGCTTCGGTGAGTTCTCGGCCAAGTTCGCCCGGGCCGTCGCGGCGGCACCGCATCTGGACGACCCGGCGGTGGCCAGCGCGGCCGCCGGCTCCGTGGTGCTGCCGGCCGCGGTACCGGGCGCCGACACGTACGCCTGGGCCCATAACGAGACCTCCACCGGGGCGATGGCGCCGGTGCGGCGGATCGAGGGCGCCGATCCTCAGGCTCTGGTGCTTGTCGATGGTACGTCCGCGGCCGGGGGTTTGCCGGTCGACCTGGCCCAGACCGATGTCTATTATTTCGCCCCACAGAAGAACCTCGGCTCCGACGGCGGCCTCTGGCTGGCGTTCCTGTCCCCGGCCGCGGTGCAGCGGGTCGAGCTGATTGCCGCCAGTGACCGCTGGATCCCGGAGATCCTCAGCCTCACGACTGCCTATCACAACTCGCTGCAGAACCAGACGCTGAACACCCCCGCCATCGCCACCCTTTTCCTGCTGCAGCAACAGATCCGCTGGCTGCTTGACCAGGGCGGGCTGGCCTTTGCCGCCAACCGGAGCGCCACCTCAGCGGAGATCCTCTACTCCTGGGCCGAGCGGAACCCCTTGACCACGCCGTTTGTCTCCGATCCCGCATTGCGGTCCCCCGTGGTCGGCACCATTGACTTTGCTTCCGAAATCGACGCCAAGACGGTGGCTGCCACGCTGCGGGCGGCCGGGGTGGTGGACGTGGAGCCGTACCGAAAGCTCGGACGGAACCAGCTGCGGGTGGGCATGTTCTGCAACGTCGACCCCGACGATGTCGCGGCCCTGTGTGAGTGCATCGACTGGGTGGTCGAGCGGCTGGCCGTCTGACGACCGTCCTCTTGGCCCGGATCCGGTTGCGGCCAACCGTCGCTACTCGAGGTTACTTTTGTCGCCGGCGGCGGATCCGACCGCGGTGGTCCAGACCGTCGATCAGGTAGACCGTACCGCCGGCCGCCAGTGCGACCACGGCGGCAATGCCCAGCACCGCCCACGTGCCGGCCCGGCTCCGGCCCTCGGTATCGGACTCGTTGTCGGACTGGGGCTGGCCCTCTTGTCCGGGATCGTCGGCTCCGGTGGTTGATCTCGGGGTGACGATCCCCTCCGGGGGCTGGGCCGGCGCGGATGCCTCAGCGGTCGGAATCGTGTCCATCGTATCGGGGATGCCCACCCGCAGCACGGTGGAGTTCTTCCCCTCCGACCCGACCAGCAGGTGTTGGCCATCCAGGTCAACGGTGATGGACTCCCCTTGCGGCTGGGAGGGCAGCTGCGCCCGAGCGGTGGTCTGGTAGCTGCGAGCATCCAGCACCTGCACCGCCAGATAGCCGCGCAGGGCGATGGCCTTGCCGCCGGGCAGGAACACCCCGTCGGTGACGAAGGCCGGTGCGTCACCGACCCGGGTCAGCCGGTTGGTTTCCTGCCGCGAGGGTTGCGCCGGAGCGGCATAAATGCCCCCCTTGGCTCCCTTGGTGACCAGGAACAGCCGACCGGACGGATCGACCAACAAGGCTTCCGCGTCGTGCGGGCCATCCGGATAGCTGAAGTCGTACGACCGGTACTGGCGATTCTGGTCGCCCGCAGCAGGTTGGTCAAAGGTATAGACGGTAACGAAATCGCGATTGGCCTTGTTGTCACCGATATCGGCCAGATAGAGACGCCCATCGGCAAAAGCCACCGCCTCAACGTCGACGACATCGGCCTGAAAGGTGACGGTGCCCTTGACCTTTCCCTCCGGCGACAGGCCGTAGGCCACGCCCTGGGCCCCGGAGTCGTTGACCGTCCAATAGATCCCGCTGCCGGAATCGGTGGCCAGACCAGAGGACTCGGTGATCCGCGAGTCCGAGATCGTGAAGGCGACATCCCCCTTCGCCTCGGCGGCCACTGGAAACAGTGCCGCGAGCAGGCAGGCGCAGGCAACCGCCAACGCAGCTCCGCCGCGTCGAGTGAGGTGTGGCATGCGGTCTCCGACTCTGGGATCAGTGCTACGAAATAAGTGCGTTGGGCCAGTGCTGGGGGATCTGTGCTGTGGGGATCGGTGCTGTGGGGATCGGTGCTGGCAGCTCAGTGCTGTGGGTTCAACGGGATGCTCCACCCGGGAGGGTACGCGATCGCACCTTCGGTGTGCATGTCTGCCCGCTGCCGGCTCATCGGATCCAGTTGATGATGGCCGCGATCACCACAATCAGCATCAGCACCGCCAGCAGCCCCGAAACAATCAAGCGGCGCGTCCGAGGTTCCATGTCGCCCAGCCTAGGGCGCGTTCGCTCCGGCAGGTCTGTGGCTGAACCTGTCCCGACTCCGTTACGGTGTGAGCATGGGTGAGTTGCGGCTCTATGCCATCGGAATCGATGAGGTCCGGGACATGTTTGGCGCCTCCCCGGCAGATACCGAAAGACTTCGGGCCATCGCCGCCGAGGCTTTCGCGCCGCAGGCTTCGGAAAAGAAGTTGGGCTTGATCGGCCGGCTCGGTCCCATTTTCAGACGGGCACCGGATGCGCCGGTGGTTAGCGCCGCCACACCCACACCGCAGGATGTCAACGCACTGCTGGCTGGCGCGTACATCCCCACGGACCGGGTAGCTGCGGCCTGGCGGATCCTCGAGGTCCTGGTGCAGAAGACTGCCTGGGGGTCAACCATGCTGGATGTCAGCCAGCAGTCCCTGGATGATCTCGACTTTGCTCTGGCCCGAGGAGGCGTCTCGGCGTCCGTAGGCCTGCGTCACCTGCTCAACTCCGGGACCCAGCTGAATGTGCTGCCGATCCACGCCCTGACGGTCGGCTATCACCCCCACCAAACGGCGCTGGACATGTCAGCGGCCTACCGCAAGGCCATGCCAGGGGTGAAGACCGAGCAGCAGCAGGAAACAGTCGCCGCCCTGGTGAAGTGGCTCGACGGGTTCGCTGCCTGGGCCGACGTCGCTGCTTCCCTCGGCCGTCCCGCTCCCGACCTGGTGGGTTTCTGGGCCAACTAGGGGTCCGAATTTGGGCCAGCACGTCAGCAGGTCCGTAGCAGGAGGGAATGATCATGTCCCGCCCGCCTCGCTCGTTCCCCGCTCGACATGCCCGACCGCGCCCAGACATGATCATGCTCTCCCCCGCAGTTGGTGAGCATGTCAGCGGCAACGTCGGTCCACCATCGAGGTCAGTGACCGCGGGCAGCCC
>JBBSQO010000092.1:0-7330 GCA_038244025.1 Propionibacteriales bacterium | reverse complement strand
GCGACCAAGAACCTCTGGCAGGCCTTCAGCGATGCCTACATCGTGGTGATCGCCGCCCTGATGGTGGGCGCCATGATCGTGAATATCGTGGTCAAGGCGCAGCACGTGGTGGCCCAGTGCAGCTCCGGCAGCTGCCTCTCGGCCCGGACGATCCTTCCCTGGGCAGCCTTCGCCGGGGTGCTGGCTGGGGCGCTGATGATCAGCCGGCTGTTCGGCCCGGTACTCGCCTCGGCCGCCGAGGGTTTCTGGTTGTTGGACGCGCCCATCCGCCGGGCCAAGCTGTTGGCTGCCAGGCTGATCGGCGCCATCGTTGCGGCCGGCATCCTCGGTGCCGCAGCCGGTACCTTGGTGGCCGCCCTGACCGGCTCGAGCCTCGGGGTCATCGGTGCCTGGGCGGCCGCGATCGGACTGTGCTCGGCGGCGGCGGTGGCCTTCGCGGCCACCCAGCAGGGGATCGAACGGACCTGGCTCACCGCCCTGGCCACCTGGCTCTTTGCCGCTGTCGGTCTGGTAGCCGTGCTGCTGGTGATCAGTATCGCGTCCGGCTGGCTCACGCTCGGCGTCTCCGAAGACCTGACGCTCGAGCTGGCACTGGGGCTGGCAGCAGCCGGGCTGCTGATCCTGATCACCGCCGGCGTGGTGGCCCGGCTCCGGCTGGGCAGCATTCGTCGTACCCGGCTGCTGAGTGGTGGGGCCCTGATCGCCGGGCTGTCGGGGGCCTTCTTCGCCCTGGACATCGGTTTGGCCCGTGACATTGTGGTGGAGCGGCGGGCGATGGAGATCGGTCACGTCAAGCCGAAGCGTGGCCGGGGACTGGGGATCGAGGCGCTGGTATGGCGGGAGCTGCAGCGGCTGCTGCGCTTTCCCCGGCCGCTGATCCCGGTGGCCGTCACGATCATCGTCCCGTACGCGGCAGATGCGCTGGGGATGAGTACGTTGACGCCGGTCTTTGCCGGTCTGGCCCTGTTCGGCGCGATGATCCCGCTGCTGGGCGGCCTGCGGGTACTGACCCGTAGTGGCGGTCTGGCCCGCTGTCTGCCGTTCCCGACCTCCAAGATCAAGATCGCCTCGGTGATCGTGCCGGCCGTGGTGGCCGCTATCTGGGCGCTGGCCATCACGGCCGCCTTCGTCGGCTTCGGGGAGGGCGCTGTCCACCGGTCAGTGCCGCGGGCCTTTGAGATGGCAGTGGCAACGGCGGCGGCCGGCGTACTGGCGGCGATCCGCTGGACGACGGCGAAGGGTGTCGACTTCGGTGCGCCGATGGTGTCCACCCAGGCCGGTGCCTTCCCGCCGGGACTGATGACGAACCTGTTCCGTGGCTTTGATGTCTGCCTGCTGACCACGGCCCCGATGCTGCTGGGGTTCTCACCGCTGTGGTCGCTCATCATTGCCGCCATCGCCGCCCTGATCCTGCTCGGATCGATGAATGCCGAGTCGCTGCAGGCCAAGCAGGCCGAGCAGCAGCGGATGCTGGAACAGCAGAAGAAGCAGAAGGCTGCTGCCGAGCGGACGGCGAAGCAGCGGAAGCGCTAGCTGTTCACGCTAGTTGCCAGCTGCGGCCCACCAACTCAAACTCGTCAGCTGAGCCGGATCGCCTCGACGCCGCGGTTGGCCAGTTCGTCGGCACGCTCGTTGCCCGGATCGCCGGCGTGTCCCTTGACCCATCGCCAGTTGATCTGATGCCGGGCGGCCTCCGCGTCCAGCGCCTGCCACAGGTCCACATTCTTGACCGGCTTCTTGGCACCCGTGCGCCAGCCATTGCGCTTCCAGCCGGGCAGCCATTCGGTCAGGCCATTCATCACATACGTCGAATCCACGTGCAGCGCAACGGCACAGGGACGCTTCAAGGCGCGGAGCCCCTCAATCACCGCCGTGAGCTCCATCCGGTTGTTGGTGGTCAGCTCGTCCCCACCGAAGAGCTCTCGCTCGTGCTCACCGGAGCGCAGCCAGGCGCCCCAGCCGCCGGCGCCCGGGTTGCCCTTGCAGGCCCCGTCGGTCCACATCTCGACCCTGGTCAGCATCTCCTGGCCTGTGTCTGTCTGGTCGGTGTCTGTCTGGTGAGGGTTGGTGCTCCGGGTGGCCGCCATGGGGAGTATTTTCGCATGACCCCGACGGAGGCCGCCGGGCCCTTCTTTGCAGCTGGTGGCCGCCTCTGCAGACCCTTGTCGGCTCTGCAGACCCTCGACGGTCTGCAACGTACGACAGCGGCCTGCAAAGAACGGGCTGTAAGGAGGGCGCTGGCTGCCACGTAGGCTGACCGGCGTGAGTTCGTCGTCGAGATCGCCACGGCTGCGGGTGCGTACGGTGGAGATCGACGACCCTGGCCCGCTGGCAGCATTGCTGACGCGCGGCGACTCAGGTGCGTGGATCAGGCAGGGCGAGGGGATGGTCACCTTCGGCCAGGTCATTCGACACCAGGTGGCCAGTATTACCGATGCGGACCAGTGGTGGGCAGAGTTGGCAGGCACTGCTGTGACCGAGGATGCGGGGACTTGGGATGCGGGACCGAGGAACTTTGTCGACCCGCCACTGCCAGGGTCCGGCCTGGTTGCCTTCGGGACGTTTGTGTTTGACCCGGAGAACTCGGCCGCCCAGTCCACCATGATCGTGCCGGAAATGGTCATCGGCCGTCGTGGTGGCCGGAACTGGCAGACCACCATCGGCTACGGACCACGTCCGCCAGCGGCCAGACAGCATCCGATCGCACCACCACGTCGAAGTGCAGCCAAGCCGCCGCGCCAGGTGACCTATGCCGATGGCGGCCTGAGTGGCCTACAGTGGCAGGACGCAGTTGCCGAGGTGGTCGAGCGCATCACGACCAGCTCAGCCGGGGTGGCCGCAGCCGGGCTCGACAAGGTGGTGCTGGCCCGGGATCTGCTGGTGCTGGCCAACAGCGAGATCGACCCCCGCTGGCTGGTTCAGCACCTCAGCACCAACTATCACCGCTGCTGGACCTACCTGGTCGATGGGCTGGTTGGCGCCACACCCGAGATGCTGGTCCGTCGCGAGTCGGGGCTGGCCACCTCCCGGGTGCTGGCCGGCACCATCCGGCGATCCGGTGACAATGATCAGGACCTGGCGCTGGCGGCAGCGCTGTCCCAGTCCAGCAAGGACCTGACCGAACATGAGTACGCCGTTGCCTCCGTTGCCCGGGCCCTGGCGCCGCACTGTTCGGGGATGAATGTGCCGGACGCCCCCTATGTGCTCGAACTGCCCAACGTGCTGCATCTGGCCACCGATGTGACAGCGGTGGCCGATCATGGTGGCTCCTCGCTGGCACTTGCCGCAGCGCTGCATCCCAGTGCTGCGGTCTGTGGCACCCCAACCAATCTGGCCCGGGCCACCATTGCCGAGCTGGAGAGGATGGATCGTGGTCGCTATGCGGGGCCGGTCGGCTGGATCGATGCCGACGGTGACGGCGAGTGGGCCATTGCCCTGCGCTGTGGTCAGCTGTCCGCGACCGATTCGCAGCAGATCCGGCTCTTCGCCGGCTGTGGGATCGTCGCCGGTTCCGACCCGGCCGCCGAGCTGGCGGAGTTAGCAGCCAAACTCCTACCGATGCGCGACGCACTCGGACCGCGATGCTGACCGAACCGCATTTTCTCCCACCAGACCACCGATGAGCGGCCCCCAAACGCCAGAAGTGGACCACTGGCAGGAGAAAATGCGGTTCTCGATCCGGCTACCAGCTGACCGCGCCGTCATTTACGCACTGCTCACGTTGCGTAATTGGTCGGCAATGTCCTTGCCTGGAGGAAAGGCAATGTCCTTGTCGGGAAGAAGAACAAGCAGTCCAGCCGGTGGCGCCCCACGTGGCGGTGCAGGACCTTTCGACGTAGACTGATCGCGAGATAGTGAAAGTTTTCACGAACTGGCATTACCGCGGACAAGTTGGTTAACTCACAGTCGAGGTTCAACACTGTCGAGCGTCAACACACGGTCCAACGGTGGGTTCACTGTCGAACAGAGCGCCAACAGCTTGGTCACTAGTCACGAAGGGGAGAGGGTAACCGGTGAACCCCTACATTCCGATCGTTATTCTGCTGGGGATTGCTGCGGCATTCGTCTCACTCACGATCGTCACCAGCCTGCTGGTTGGCCCGAAGCGTTACAACCGCGCCAAGTATGACTCGTATGAGTGCGGTATCGAGCCGACGCCCCAACCGGTGGGTGGTGGTCGGTTCCCCATCCAGTACTACATCATTGCGATGCTGTTCATTGTCTTCGACATCGAGATCGTCTTCTTGTACCCCTGGGCCGTGTCGTTTGACCAGATGGGCACCTTTGCCCTGGTCGAGATGGTGCTGTTCATCGTCACGGTGTTCATCGCGTACTTCTATGTACTGCGCCGCGGGGGGCTGGAATGGGACTGACGGAGACAGTCAACCTGATGAGTACAGGGGACCTGATAGGCAATCTGATGGGCAACGGGAGCGAGGACTGACATGGGTGGCGTCGAAGACAACATCCCCAGCGGGGTGCTGTTGACCACGGTGGAAGGCCTGTTCGGTTATATGCGCAGCGCTTCCTTCTGGCCGGCTACCTTCGGGCTGGCCTGCTGCGCGATCGAGATGATGACCTATGGTGCACCTCGCTATGACTCGGGGCGCTGGGGACAGGAGGTCTTTCGCGCCTCCCCGCGCCAGGCCGACCTGATGATTGTCGCCGGCCGGGTGAGCCAGAAGATGGCGCCGGTGCTGCGGCAGATCTATGACCAGATGCCCCACCCGAAGTGGGTACTGGCGATGGGGGTCTGTGCCAGCTCGGGCGGCATGTTCAACAACTACGCGATTGTTCAGGGGGTCGACCACGTGGTGCCGGTCGATATGTACCTCCCGGGCTGCCCGCCGCGGCCCGAGATGCTGACCGACGCCATGTTCAAGCTGCGTGACAAGGTGCGGCACCGCCCGATCGGTGCCAATGAGGTGAAGGCAGACGCCGAGGCCGAGCAGGCGCAGCTGACCGCTCCAGCAACCCAGGAGATGAAGGGCCTGCTGCGATGAAAGGACTGCTGCGATGAGCGACGAGAAGCCGAAGCACAGCGCGGGGCCGACCGACAGCGATGGTAGCCGGAAAGAGGGCGTCGAGCGGCAGGACTCCACCGCCGATGACAGCACCGCGATGGAGGTCGGCGCCCTGCAGAATGAGGGGCCGACGACCGAGGAGACGATGGCCGTCCGGCACGGCATGTTCGGCGCGGACGGTACCGGAGACACGTCCGGTTACGGGCGGCTGACCAGGACCATCGACTTCCCGTCCGGCACCAAGCCCCCCTATGGTGGCTGGTTCGACGGAGTGGTGGACCGGATCGCGAGCCTGATGCCGACCTTGGGGCAGACGATAACCAAGGTGG
This sequence comes from Propionibacteriales bacterium, assembly GCA_038244025.1. GTDB lineage: Bacteria > Actinomycetota > Actinomycetes > Propionibacteriales > Propionibacteriaceae > Microlunatus. The sequence continues at coordinate 1,977 of JBBSQO010000092.1, read as the reverse complement.
TGGTGTTCCGGGGCGAGATCACCTTCCATGTGGCCCGCGAACACCTGGTCGAGCTCGTTAAGCACCTGCGTGATGATGCCCAGCTGCGGTTTGAGTTCTGCAGCAGCGTCTCTGGGGTGCACTACCCGGCCGACCGGGACGCCGAGTTGCATGCCATCTATCATCTGCAGTCGATGACCCATAACCGCCGGATCCGGCTTGAGGTGTCCGCACCTGATGACGATCCGCACATTCCTTCGGTGGTGGCCAGCTACCCGGCCGCAGACTGGCACGAGCGGGAGACGTACGACATGTTCGGCATCATCTTCGACGGTCATCCGGCCTTGACCCGCATCCTGATGCCGGACGACTGGCCCGGCTTTCCGCAGCGCAAGGACTACCCGCTCGGCGGTATCGACGTGGAGTACAAGGGCGCCGTGATTCCGGCCCCGGACGAGCGGAGGAGCTACAACTGATGACATCGACTCAGGAAACCCGGGCTACCGAGGACCCGTACGGAATTGCTGGCGAGACCGCCGAGGGGCACGTCTACACCGCCACCGGCCAGGACTGGGACGCCATCGTCGCCGAGCATGCCGAGCGTGGTGACGAGCGGGTGGTGGTCAACATGGGACCACAGCACCCGTCCACCCACGGCGTGCTCCGGCTGATCCTGGAGATGGAAGGCGAGACCATCCAGGAGGCTCGCTGCGGGATCGGCTACCTGCACACCGGGATCGAGAAGAACATGGAGTTCCGCACCTGGACGCTGGGCACCACCTTCTGTACCCGGATGGACTACCTCAGTCCGATCTTCAACGAGGCGACCTACTGCCTGGGCGTGGAACGGCTGCTGGACATCGAGGATCAGGTGCCGGAGAAGGCCTCCGTGATCCGGGTGATGATGATGGAGCTCAACCGGCTCTCCTCGCACTTCGTCGCCATCGCCACCGCTGGGATGGAGATTGGTGCGCTGACGATCATGACCGTCGGGTTCCGTGAGCGGGAAGTCGTCCTCGATGTCTTCGAGACCATTACTGGGTTGCGGATGAACCATGCCTATATACGGCCCGGTGGAGTAGCCAACGATCTTCCGGATAACGCTCTGCAGCAGGTCCGTGACGTGATTGTCTGGATGAGGAAGCACCTGCCGGAATATGATGCGCTGGCCACCGGTAACCCGATCGTCCAGGGCCGCCTGCAGAAGGTCGGCTACCTCGACCTGGCCGGCTGCCTGGCGCTCGGCCTCACCGGACCGCCACTCCGGTCCACCGGATATGACTGGGACCTGCGCAAGAAGCAGCCGTACTGCGGCTACGAGACCTACGACTTCGATGTCGCCACCAGGGACGAGCCGGATGCCTTCGGTCGATTCCGAATTCGGCTGGATGAGACCTATCAGAGCCTGCGCATCATCGAGCAGTGCGCCGATCGGTTGGAGAAGATGAAGGGCATGCCGGTGATGGTGGCGGACCAGAAGATCGGTTGGCCGGCCCAGCTGTCTGTCGGCTCAGATGGGCTAGGCAACTCCAACGAGTACATCAGGCACATCATGGGCGAGTCAATGGAGGCACTGATCCACCACTTCAAGATCGTCACCGAGGGATTCCGGGTGCCGGTCGGGCAGGCTTATGTGCCGGTTGAGAGCCCACGCGGTGAGCTTGGTGCCCACGTCGTCTCCGATGGCGGCACCCGACCTTTCCGGGCCCACTTCCGGGACCCGAGCTTTGCGAACCTGCAAGCCATGCCGGCCTTGTGCGAGGGCGGCATGGTTGCCGACGTCGTGGTGGCTGTAGCAAGTCTTGATCCGGTGATGGGTGGTGTCGACCGATGAGATCTGACCACCAGAAAGTTCAGTGTCGACGCGTCGACTCCGTTAGCTGCGGTGGTCGGTCGATTCGGGTCGGCACCCAGAAGGGCAGGTGTCGACCGATGAGACCCGACCACCAGAAAGTGCAGTGTCGACGCGTCGACTCCGTTAGCTGCGGTGGTCGGTCG
>JBBSQO010000091.1:0-7363 GCA_038244025.1 Propionibacteriales bacterium | reverse complement strand
TGGTGGCCGAGACCCGCGAGCTCGCGGCCCAGGCAGCAAAGCGCCGGATCGAGCTGGCCTTCGAGTACCACGGCAATACGCTGACCGACAGCACCGGGTCAGCGGTCGCACTGCTGGAGGAGGTCGATCATCCGTCCGTCGGTACCTACTGGCAACCTGCGGTCGGGGTCGGCGACGATGCGGCCATCGAGTCGCTGCAGGCCGTACTGCCCTGGCTGCGCGGTATCCATGTCTTCTCCTGGTGGCCACGGACCGAGCGGCTGCGGCTCAGCGCCCGATCGGGCCTCTGGCGCCGTGTTGCGGGGTTGTTGCGCAGTGGCGGCTTCCCCGTGGACCTGATGCTGGAGTTTGTCCCCGGCGACGACCCGGCGATCCTCAGCCAGGAGTCCGCCGCGCTGATCGCCGCACTGGGGGACCACTGACTGGGGGGGGGCCGGCTTGCGGATTCATCGGTCAGGAGTTAACTGGGACGATGACATCCGAGATGAAGCAGACAGTGACCCGCTCCATCCATGCGCCCGCCGGGGAGATCTTCGACCTGCTGACCAACCCGGACCGGCATGCCGAGATCGATGGTTCCGACATGGTCAGGTCCGCCGACCATCCCCAGCGGATCACCGGAAACGGCCAGACGTTTCGGATGAACCAGCACTGGGACGCGATGGGCGGGGACTACCAGACCGATAATTATGTGTCCGGTTACCAGCACAACACCCTGCTGGCCTGGAAGACCGCGCCGGCCGGTGAGCAGCCGCCCGGCTGGGAATGGTTGTGGGAACTGAAGTCTTCCGGTGCCGACAGCACCGACGTCTCGCTAACCTACGACTGGTCATCGGTGACAGATAAGGCGACCCTGAAGAAGGTCCACTTCCCAGCCATCTCGGATGAGCAGATGGAAGGCAGCCTGGCCTCGCTGGCCGCGGCCGTGGAGAGCACCGGCTGATGGCGTCCGATCAACTCAACCGGCGATAGGCTGCACCAGTGCCCGTACTGCTCTCGTTGAACCTCAGCTCGGCCGAACCGAACCCCCACAAGGGAACCCGAGCCACCGGGATCAACAAACAGCCCCGATCGGGTTTCGTTGAGGTCCGCGCTCCAGGACCAAAGGGTTCGGGTAGCGGCAGCGGACTGGTCGGCGACTTCATTGGTGACATGGCCCATCACGGGGGCGACACGCAGGCGGTGTACGCCTTCGCCCGGGAGGATTTGGACGGCTGGCAGGATCGGCTGCAGCGGCCGCTACCGGATGGTTTCTTCGGCGAGAACCTCACTACCCAAGGCCTGGATGTCAACAATGCGTTGCTGGGAGAGAGGTGGCGGGTCGGCTCGGCCGTCGAGCTCGAGGTCACCTTCGGGCGTATTCCGTGCAGCACCTTCCGAGGCAAGATGGCCGAGACAGGTTGGCTGAAGAGGTTCACGGCCGAAGCCGGTCCGGGGGCCTACCTGGCTGTGGTGCAGCCCGGTTTCATCTCGGCGGGCGACCCGATCGAGGTGGTGTTCCGGCCGGAGCATGACGTGACCGTTTCGCTCGGATTTCGAGCCGTGATGACCGATCGGGAACTATTGCCCCGACTGTTGGCCGCCGAGGAATTTTTAGACGCTGAACTGCGTTCCATGATTGACCGGGGTGAAACCTTCTCGATCGGCTGAAGGTCTTTTTCTGAGCGAAGCTGGATCCAGAGCCGACGTCGAGTTGGACACCGGGTGGCGCCAGCGGCTGATGGCGAGCCGGCAGCGTTTTGACCCTGAGCGTAGATGCGGATAGCCTTAATCCTTGTGTCCGGGCTTGCCCGGAACCCTGTGCGTGCCCCGGCAATCCTGTCCAGGTGAACTTGTCAGATGGTGGTGTTCGTACGGCGACACAACCTGACGGCCAGTTTCTTGTCGGTTCGTCCGGTGAGTCGCGGCCCATCCTAAGAACAGAAAGAGATACCAAGCGGTGCCCACAATTCAGCAGTTGGTCCGGAAGGGCCGCGTCGACAAGGTGAGCAAGAACAAGACACCGGCGCTCAAGGGTTCTCCCCAGCGCCGCGGGGTATGCACGCGTGTATATACCACGACGCCCAAAAAGCCGAACTCGGCGCTGCGTAAGGTGGCTCGCGTCAAGCTGTCCAGCGGTATTGAGGTCACTGCCTACATCCCAGGCGTGGGACACAACCTGCAGGAGCACTCGATGGTGCTCGTCCGCGGCGGCCGGGTGAAGGATCTCCCCGGTGTCCGTTACAAGATCATTCGTGGTTCGCTTGACACCCAGGGCGTCAAGAACCGCAAGCAGGCTCGCAGCCGTTACGGCGCGAAGAAGGAGAAGTAATGCCTCGCAAGGGTCCCGCCCCTAAACGCCCGGTGCTCATTGATCCGGTCTACGGCTCGCCGCTGGTCAGCCAACTGGTCAGCAAGGTGCTGCTCGATGGCAAGAAGACCATCGCCCAGGGCATCGTCTACACCGCACTGGAAGGCACTCGGGGCAAGACCGGTGTCGATCCAGTGCAGACGCTGAAGCGGGCACTGGAAAACATCAAACCTGCCCTTGAGGTGAAGAGCCGCCGCGTTGGAGGCGCCACCTACCAGGTTCCGATCGAGGTCAAGCCGGGCCGGGCCACCACCCTGTCCATGCGCTGGCTGGTCAGCTTCTCCCGGCAGCGCCGTGAGAAGACGATGGCTGAGCGCTTAATGAACGAAATCCTGGACGCCTCCAACGGCCTCGGCGCCGCAGTGAAGCGGCGCGAGGACACCCACAAGATGGCTGAAGCCAACAAGGCTTTCGCCCATTACCGCTGGTAATGCTCCCCGGCTGGCGATGCCAGCCCCCTGCTGCTTCATCAGGCAGCTTTCCATTCGCAAGAGATAAAGAGGTTGAACGCTTCCGTGGCCGTCGACATCGAGACAGACCTGTGCAAGGTCCGCAACATTGGCATCATGGCCCACATTGACGCGGGCAAGACCACCACGACCGAACGCATCCTGTTTTACACCGGCATCAACTACAAGATCGGTGAAGTGCACGATGGCGGGGCCACGATGGACTGGATGGAGCAGGAACAGGAACGCGGCATCACGATCACCTCGGCTGCCACCACCTGTCACTGGAAAGACCACCAGGTCAACATCATTGACACCCCGGGCCACGTGGACTTCACCATCGAGGTGGAGCGCTCGCTACGGGTGCTCGACGGTGCCGTGGCTGTTTTTGACGGTGTCGCCGGCGTCGAGCCGCAGAGCCAGACCGTGTGGCGCCAGGCCGACCGGTACGAGGTCCCGCGGATCTGCTTCATCAACAAGCTGGACCGCACCGGAGCGAACTTCGACTTTTGCATCCAGACGATCAAGGACCGACTCAATGCGGTCCCGGCTGTGCTGCAGCTACCAATTGGCTCCGAAGGTGACTTCATCGGTGTCATTGATCTCGTACAGATGCGTGCTCTTACCTGGCGTGGCGAGACCGCGATCGGCGAGGACTACTCGATCGAGGAGATTCCTGCCGAGCTGAAGGCGCACGCCGAACAGGCACACGCCGACCTGGTCGAGCTGGTGGCGGAGTATGACGATGAGCTGATGGAACTCTATCTGGAGGGCGAGGAGCCGACGGCCGAGCAGCTTCAGCACGCCATCCGTCGTGCCGTGCTGTCCAGCACCATTACCGCAGTGTTGTGTGGATCTGCCTTCAAGAACAAGGGCGTTCAGCCGCTGCTGGACGCGATCATCGCCTACTTGCCCGCTCCGCTGGATATTCCCGCCATCAAGGGGTTCAAGCCCGGCGACGAGTCGGTCGCGATGGAGCGGCACCCGACGACGGAGGATCCGTTCGCCGCCTTGGCGTACAAGATTGCCGCCGACCCGCACCTGGGCAAGCTGACCTACATCCGGGTGTACTCCGGACTGCTGGAGACCGGCAGCCAGGTGCTGAACAGCACCAAGGGCCGCAAGGAACGCATCGGCAAGATCTACCAGATGCACGCCAACAAGCGTCAGGAGATCGCCTCGGTCGGTGCTGGCCAGATTGTCGCCGTGATGGGCCTCAAGGACACCACCACCGGTGAGACGCTGTGTGATCCGGCCAAGCCCGTTGTGCTGGAATCAATGGACTTCCCGGCCCCGGTGATCGAGCAGGCGATCGAGCCGAAGACCAAGAGTGACCAGGAAAAGCTGGGCATGGCCATCCAGCGGCTGGCCGAGGAGGATCCCACCTTCCGGGTCCACACCGACGAGGAAACCGGGCAGACCATCATCGCCGGTATGGGCGAGCTGCATCTGGAGGTGCTGATCGACCGGATGAAGCGTGAGTTCAAGGTCGAGGCAAACATCGGTAAGCCGCAGGTGTCCTACCGTGAGACCTTGCGTCGCCCGGTGAAGAAGATCGACTACACGCACAAGAAGCAGTCGGGTGGTTCAGGTCAGTACGCCAAGGTGATCATCGACCTGGAGCCACTGGAACCGGGTGCCGGCTATGAGTTCGTCAACGGTGTGACCGGTGGCCGGATCCCGAAGGAATATATCCCTTCGGTCGATGCGGGTGTCCAGGAGGCCATGCAGTTCGGTGTGCTGGCTGGCTTCCCAGTCGAAGACATCAAGGTGACGCTGCAGGACGGCGCCTACCACGATGTTGACAGCTCCGAGCTTGCCTTTAAGATCGCCGGCTCAATGGTTTTCAAAGAAGCCGCCCGTCGGGCAGATCCAGCTCTGCTGGAGCCGATGATGGCTGTTGAGGTGACCACGCCGGAAGACTATCTCGGCATCGTGATCGGCGACCTGAACTCCCGCCGTGGCCAGATGCAGGCGATGAATGATCGCGGCGGCAACAAGGTCGTCGATGCGCTCGTTCCGCTGTCGGAGATGTTCGGCTACGTCGGTGACCTGAGGTCCAAGACCTCCGGCCAGGCCTCCTACTCGATGGAGTTCGATTCCTATGCCGAGACGCCGAAGTCTGTCTCCGATGAAATCATCCAGAAAGCGAGGGGAGAATGACAGCCCGAAGCGAAGCGAGGGCTGTCATGGGAGCGAAGCGACCCGGCACTCAAAAAATGTGTGGAGCGAAGCGACCCGGCACTCAAAGAATGTGTGGAGCGAAGCGACCCGGCACTCAAAGAATGTGGGGAGCGAAGCGACCTCAAGTTCCCCTGCGGTGAGCAGTGTTACACAAAGCTTAGGCGGACCGACAACGTCGGGAAGCCTGACACAGAAGTAGTCCAACCCAAAAGTACGCCCCGCGAAAAGCGTGGCGACAATCCTAGAAGGAGCCCCAGTGGCAAAGGCCAAGTTCGAGCGGACAAAGCCGCACGTCAACATCGGCACCATCGGGCACATCGACCACGGCAAGACCACGCTGTCCGCGGCGATCTCGAAGGTGCTCCACGACCAGGACCCGGTAGGCAACCCCAATACCGAGGCATTCGACCAGATCGACAACGCGCCCGAAGAGCGCCAGCGCGGCATCACGATCTCGGTCTCGCACATCGAGTACCAGACCAAGAAGCGACATTATGCTCACGTGGACTGTCCCGGTCACGCTGACTATGTGAAGAATATGATCACCGGTGCGGCCCAGATGGACGGCGCCATCCTGGTGGTGGCGGCCACCGATGGCCCGATGCCGCAGACCCGCGAGCACGTGCTGTTGGCCCGCCAGGTTGGTGTGCCCGCGATGGTTGTTGCGCTGAACAAGTGCGACATGGTTGACGATGAGGAGATCCTGGAGCTCGTTGAGCTTGAGGTTCGCGAGTTGCTGTCGGACCAGGAGTTCGACGGTGACAATGTGCCGATCGTCCGGGTTGCTGCCTTCCCGGCGCTGAACGGCGATGAGAAGTGGGCCAAGTCGGTCCTGGAGTTGATGGATGCGGTGGACGACTACATCCCGCAGCCGGAGCGCGAGACCGACAAGCCGTTCCTGATGCCGGTCGAGGATGTCTTCACCATCACCGGTCGTGGCACCGTGATCACCGGCCGGATCGAGCGCGGCGTGGTCAAGATCAATGAGACCGTCGACCTGATCGGCATTCGCGAGGCCAAGCAGACCACCACCGTCACCGGTGTTGAGATGTTCCGTAAGCTGCTCGATGAGGGCCAGGCGGGCGAGAACGTTGGACTGCTGCTCCGTGGCACCAAGCGTGAGGATGTAGAGCGCGGCATGTGCGCGATCAAGCCGGGCACCACCACGCCGCACACCGAGTTCGAAGCTCGTGTGTACATCCTGGGCAAGGAGGAGGGTGGCCGTCACACGCCGTTCTTCAACAACTACCGGCCGCAGTTCTACTTCCGTACCACTGACGTGACCGGCGTGGTGACCTTGCCTGAGGGTACCGACATGGTGATGCCCGGTGACAACACTGACATGAGCGTTCAGCTGAGTCAGCCGATCGCCATGGAAGAGGAACTGAAGTTCGCCATCCGCGAAGGTGGCCGCACCGTCGGCGCCGGCCGGGTGAGCAAGATCCTCAAGTGATTGTCTCCCGGTCGGGAGACTGAACCCGTCGGCCCCGTATCGCTTCGGCGGTACGGGGCCAATTGGTTGTGTTGAGAAGTCTCATGGGTACCGTTTTCCAGCCTGTGCCGGGAAATGATGTCACAGGCGGTCAAATCGCGTACGTGTTCCCACTTGTGCGGGGAAACGTGTGTCGCTGGATTCCGCAGGGAGCGGCTCAGAAGTCGTGGACGTCGCCGCGGATCCAGCTGATGTAGCGCTGCAGGGAGAACTCGACGGCTGGCTTGGCGTTAGAGTCGAGGATGCCCCAGGCGTCGTAGATCCGGTCGAACGAATACGGCTCGACAGCAGCCATGATGTGGCTGATAGCCACCTCGGGGAGCGGGATGTTGTTGACGTAACTACGCATCGCATTGACGGACTTCCGATCAGCCCCGACCCCGATCGTGTCACCGGTCAGCAGTGCTCCGCTCTGCTGGGCGCCAGCGGCCCAGTGCGCCAGTGCGCTGCCACGGAAGTGGCCGCCACAGTGAATCAGGGTGAGTTCCGGCAGTAGTTCACGCGTGTCCGACCACAAATCGATCGCCGGGTCGGGACGGCGGATCCAGCGCCGGTCGGCTTCATGCACGAGTACGGGGGCATGGTCGAAGGCGTGGCTCCATTGGATCGAGCTGCCGACCAGGTGGGGATGGCTGGCGCTGATTATCGCTATGCCGCCCAAATTGCGGACCCGCTCGATCGCGTGCTCATCGAGGAAGCCCGGTGGCTCCCAGAGCAGGTTGCCCTGATCGGTGCGCAGCAGCAGGCCACGCTGGCCGATGCCGACTCGCGGAGTCGTGGTGATCACGTAAAGGTTGTCCTCCAGCTCGGTGATCTCACAGCGGTGGTCGTCGGCGGCCAGTTCCGACTGCGTGGTCCAGCGCTGCCCGCCGCAGGGCACGTACTGCC
>JBBSQO010000090.1:0-7377 GCA_038244025.1 Propionibacteriales bacterium | reverse complement strand
TGTGGAAGACCGTGCCGGTTACTTGCGCTCCGATCCTCCACCCGACTGTGGCTCGCGCTGATGGGGTGTGGTTGTAGGCTTCAGGGCAGAACACCTACTGGCGAGTAACTAGGCGGCTGCTCTGAAGCGTACGTTGTTTGACGAGGACCATGAGGCCTTTCGGGACACCTGCCGCACCTTCGTCGACCGGCAGCTGCGGCCCAACCAGGAGAAGCACATTGCTAACCACGCCTTTGGCCGCGACATGTGGCTGGAGATGGGCAAGCAGGGGCTGCTCGGGCTTAACATCCCGGAGGAGTACGGCGGCTCCGGGGTGGAGGATCCGCGCTTTGCCGTGGTGCTGGCCGAGGAGCTGGCCAAGCTGGCCTTCGCGTACTCCTCCTGTGTCGGTATCCACGCCGACTGTGTCGCGCCCTACCTGGTCGACCTGTGCACCGAGGAACAGAAGCAGCGCTGGTTGCCCGGATTCTGCACCGGGGAGCTGGTGACCGCGATCGGCATGACCGAGCCTTCCGGCGGCTCCGACCTGGCCGCGCTGAGGACGACCGCGGTCCGCGACGGCGATGACTGGATCCTGAACGGATCCAAGACCTTCATCACCAATGGCTACTCCGCGGACTTGGTGGTGGTCGCGGCCCGTACCGACAAGGAGAAGATGGCTCGCGGGATCACCCTGTTTGCGGTGGAGGCCGGCATGCCAGGCTTCGAGCGCGGCCGCAAGCTCGACAAGGTCGGCCAGCAGGAGTCCGACACCGCGGAGCTGTTCTTCGCCGATCTGCGGCTGCCGGCCGCCAACGTCATCGGCGAGCTCAACCGGGGATTCATCTACATGATGGAACGGCTGGTGACCGAGCGGATCGGCGCCGCGGCCGGCAACCTCGCCCACGCCCGCCAAATTCTGGCCGAGACACTGGACTACGTGAAGGAACGCAAGGCGTTCGGTCAGTCCGTGGGCTCCTTCCAGGCCAACAAGTTCCGGCTGGCCGAGCTGGTGACCAGTGCTGAGGTGACCCAGGCCTTCGTCGATGCCTGCATCCTGGCGCAGGTCTCCGGCGAGCTGAGCCCTGTCGATGCGGCCAAGGCGAAGTGGTGGGCCGCCCAGGTGCAGAACGAAATCCTGGACGCCTGTGTGCAGCTTTATGGCGGCTATGGCTACATGAACGAGTACCGGGTCGCCCGGGCCTGGACCGATGCGCGGGTGACGAAGATCTGGGCCGGCTCCAACGAAATCATGAAAGAGCTCATCGGCCGCGATCTCGGCCTATGAGAACAGAAGTTTTGGTTCTTGAGCGACCGCAGAGGTCGATAGATAACCAAAACGTGACCGGAGGAAGAAATGCCCGAAGCAGTGATCGTCTCTACCGCCCGGACGCCCATTGGCCGGGCCGTCAAGGGGTCGTTGAAAGACGTCCGCCCCGACGACCTGGCCACCGGGGTGATCAGCTCGGCCCTCGGCAAGCTAGACGGGTTTGATCCGGCCACCCTGGACGACATCTATGTCGGCTGCGCCGAGCCGCGGGACGAGCACGGCGGCAACATGGCTCGGCGGATCGCCGTCCAGCTCGGGCTCGATGGCGTACCGGCGGCCACCATCAACCGGTTCTGCGCCTCCAGCGTGCAGACCGCCCGGATGGCTTTCCACGCCATCAGGGCCGGGGAGGGAGACGCGTTCGTGTCCGCCGGGGTGGAATGCGTCTCCCGGTACCGCAACTTCGGCTCCGCGGGGGTCGACCCGGCCGACACCCAGAACTCGGTATTTGCCGATGCCATTGCCCGGACCCGGGGGACCGCTGCCAGCAACGAGACCTGGCACGACCCGCGCCAGGACCAGCAGATTCCCGATGTCTACATCGCGATGGGCCAGACGGCCGAGAACGTCGCCACCCGGCGCGGCATCTCCCGCGCCGAGCAGGACGAGTTCGGCGTCCGCTCCCAGAACCTGGCCGAGAAAGCGATCGCCGACGGTGTCTTTGCCGACGAGATCTCACCGGTCACGCTGCCCAACGGCACCGTCGTGACTACCGACGACGGTCCCCGGCCGGGCGTCACGCTGGCGGGAGTCTCGGCGCTGAAGCCGGTTTTCCGCCCGAACGGTACGGTCACCGCCGGCAACTGCTGTGCGCTGAATGACGGTGCAGCGGCCGTGGTGATCATGAGCGGCACCCGGGCAGCAGAGCTTGGCCTGACGCCGCTGGCCCGGATCGTGGCCACCGCAGCCAGCGGGCTGAGCCCGGAGATCATGGGCCTCGGTCCGGTCCAGGCCACCACCTTGGCACTGGCCGCTGCTGGGATGGGGATCTCCGACATCGGCCTGGTCGAGATCAACGAGGCCTTCGCGGTCCAGGTGATCGCCTCCTATCGTGATCTCGGCATCGACATTGACCGGCTCAACGTCAACGGCGGCGCGATCGCCCTCGGCCACCCGTTCGGCTCGACCGGGGCCCGGATCATGACCACCTTGATCAACTCCATGCAGCGCCGGGACGTCGAGTTCGGTCTGGAGACGATGTGCGTTGGTGGTGGGCAAGGGATGGCGATCATCCTGCAGCGGTTGAGCTGACCCAGCATCGTCCGCTGCGGCACCGAAGGGTGATTGAACGGGGCAGCGGGTCTCGGTGAGGTAGCGGTGGCCCGCGCGGATGCCAACAACGGTAAAGCCCAGGTAGGATCGCAGGACTGCTCGTTGCCCAAGGGAGCCAACCGTGACTGACACAGCCAACCATGACTGACACAGCCGAAGCCCGGCTGGGTAACCGTCACCCATCGGTGGGTGCGATGTTCCTTGACCAGGTGAAGAAGTCAGGCCCCAGGGAGGCCTATCGCTACCTGAAGGACGAGCAATGGCAGTCGCTGACCTGGGACCAGACGCGGGATAAGGTGTTCGACCTGGCAGCCGGACTGCTGGCATTGGGCATCGAGAACGAGAACCGGGTGGCCATTGCCTCCAGCACCCGGATCGAGTGGATTCTTGCTGACCTGGCCGCGACCTGTGCCGGGGCCGCCACCACCACCGTCTACCCGACGACCCAGCACGAGGATGTTGCCTATATCCTCGCCGACTCGGAATCCCGCGTCCTTTTTGCCGAGGATGATCTCCAGGTGGCCAAGGTGCTGGACCATCTGGATGATTTGCCGACCTTGACCCACATCGTCCTCATGGACGGCGAGGTCGATCATGAAAAAGTCTTGGGCTGGGACGACCTGGCCAAGCTCGGCGCTGGGCACCTTGCCGCACATCCGGATTCGGTGGACCAGGCCATTGCGGCCACCGGGCCAGAAAGCCTGTCCACGTTGATCTACACCTCGGGTACGACTGGCCGGCCCAAAGGCGTGCGGCTGCCACATGATGCCTGGTGCTTTGAGGGCAGATCGATCGAGGAGTTCGATATCATCTCCGCCGATGACCTGCAGTACCTGTGGTTGCCGCTCAGCCATGTCTTCGGCAAGCTGCTCGGGGCCATCCAGTTCCAGATCGGGTTCACCACCGCGGTCGATGGTCGGATCGACAAGATCGTCGACAACCTCGCTCAGGTGCAGCCGACCTTCATGGCCGGTGCGCCGCGGATCTTCGAAAAGGTCCGGGCCAAGGTGATGATGGGTGCCAGCAGCGGGGTGCGGGGCAAAATCTTCGACTGGGCCTTCACGGTGGGTCGCAAGACGATCCCGATCCGGTTGGCGGGCCAGCAGCCTGCAGGGCTACTGGGGGCCCAGTTCGGGCTGGCCGACAAGCTCGTCTTCAGCAAGATCAAGGAGCGGATGGGCGGCCGGATCCGGTTTTTCATCTCCGGCTCGGCGGCCCTCAGCCGTGAGGTGCAGGAGTGGTTCTATGCAGCGGATCTGCTGGTCATTGAGGGATATGGGCTGACCGAGACGAGTGCGGCGACCTTCGTCAACAATCCGCGCACGCCGCGGTTCGGTACGGTCGGGCCGCCGGTGCCGGGCACCGAGGTGAGGATCGCCGAGGATGGCGAGATTCTGGTCAAGGGCGGCGGGGTGATGCGTGGCTATCACAACCTGCCGGAGCTCACTGATGAAGTGCTCAACGACGGCTGGTTCTCCACCGGCGACATCGGTGAGCTGGACGAGGAGGGTTATCTGCGGGTCACCGACCGCAAGAAGGACCTGATCAAGACTTCCGGCGGAAAATACGTGGCCCCGCAGAAGGTGGAAGGCGTCGTCAAGGCCGCCTGCCCCTACATCAGCCAGATCGTTGTGTACGGCGAAGGCCGGAAGTACGTCACCGCGCTGTTCACCCTCGACCCGGAGGCGATCGAGAGCTGGGCCGCAGAGAAGGGAAAGGACGGGGAGCCCTACACCGACCTGGCCGCGTCCGACGAGGTACGCGACATGGTCGACACCTATGTCAAGGAAGCCAACTCCCACCTTGAGCGGTGGGAGACCATCAAGCGCTTCACTATCCTCACCCGTGAGCTGAGTGTCGAGGAAGGCGAGGTCACCCCCAGCCTCAAGATCCGCCGCAAGGCGGTGGAGCAGAAGTACCAGGAAACGCTCAACAGTCTGTACGACGCGGACTGACTGAAGGGTTACTAGTCCTTTGGACCACCGGCAACGTAGATCACCTGACCACTGACGTAGCTGGCTTCTTCGGAGCACAGGAAGCTGGCGACGGCGGCAATGTCCTCGGGAGTGCCCACCCGGCCAACCGGGATCTCTCGGCTCGCTGCCTGCTTCCAGTCATCGAAGTCAACGCCCATCCGCCGCGAGGTGGCGAGCGTCATCTCGGTCTCGATGAAGCCCGGAGCGATGGCATTGGCGGTGACGCCGAACTTGCCGAGCTCCAGGGCCAGCGTCTTGGTGAACCCCTGCAGGCCAGCCTTGGCGGCCGAATAGTTGACCTGGCCGCGGTTGCCGAGTGCGGAGCTGGAGGAGAGGTTGACGATCCGTCCCCACTTGGCCTGGGTCATGTGTGCCTGGGCGGCGCGGGACATCAGGAAAGCCCCGCGCAGGTGGACGCTCATCACGCTGTCCCAGTCATTTGTGCTCATCTTGAACAGCAGGTTGTCGCGGATGATGCCGGCATTATTCACCAGTACGGTGACCGGCCCCAGCTCGGCCGAGACCTCATCTACCGCATGGCCGGCGGCCTTCTCATCCGCGACGTCTGCTACGACAGCGATGGCGCGGCCGCCGTTCTCGATGATCTCGTTGGCCGTTCGGGCGCTGGCCTGCTTGTCCAGGTCGACCACGCCGACGCTCATGCCATCGGCAGCCAGTCGTCGGGCAATGGCCGCGCCAATCCCTTGGGCAGCTCCGGTCACCAGTGCAATGCGCGGGGTCGTCATGGTTTGACCCTAGTGCCGCCGCCGAGCTGGTGCCAGCACCGTACGCCCTGGGCAGAGCGCGGCGCCCAGCCCTCTGACGGGATGGGCCTCTGACAGGATGGCCGGGTGAGTCAGCACACCTATCTGTGTCCGATGCGCTGGGGCGACATGGACGCCCTCGGCCATATCAACAACGCCAGCTACATCGACTACCTGCAAGAGGCCCGGGTCGACTTCCTGCTCAGCCGTCCGCCCGCGATGGGACAGTTGCTGGAGACCGGGGTGCTGGTCACGGGTCATCAGGTGGAATACCTGCACCCAGTCGCGTTCGGTGTCGAGCCGCTCACCATCAACTTGTGGGTGGACAGCATTGGGGCCGCCCGGTTCTCGATTGGCTATCACGTCTGGCTTGACGGGCAACTGGTGGCCCGAGCCCGGACGGCTGCCGCACCGTACGATCTGTCCACCGGCCGGCTGCGGCGGCTGACGGCCGATGAACGAGCCGGGCTCGCCTCCGTGCAAGGGAGCAGCGACCCGCTGCGTCAGCTGCCCAGGGTCCGCTGGCAAGGTCGTGATCATGTCCATCCCTTCCTGGTGCGCTGGTCGGACCTGGACCCCTACCGACACGTGAACAACGTCATGTTCTACGACTATCTTCAGGAGGCCCGGATCCAGCTGGCGGCCGAACTATTGAACAGTGGGCCGATGGGCCCTGGCGGGATGGGGATGGTGCTGGCCCGGCAGGACCTGGAGTATCTGCGACCGATGGACTTCCGCCGCGAGCCGTACCAGGTGCACAGCATCGTGTCGGCCATCGGCACCAGTTCCTACACCATCGCGGCCGAGATCCGGGAGCCGGAGACGGGGAAGGTCTACGCGGCTTCGCGTTCCGTCGTTGTCTGCATCGACTCCCACGGCGCATCGGCGCCGATCCTCGGACCGGCCCGCGAGCACCTGGGCCAGTGGCTGCACAGTGCCGATCGAAACACTGCCGATCGAAACACTGCCGATCGAACCACAGTGCCGGTGGAACGATGAACGTGCGTGGCTGAGCGGGTCAGGTACCATTTTGGTCTGCAACTCGAGGAGGCAGTGCAGGCCACGAGCCTCTTCGCGCCGATCCCGCGGCGGCGGTCGCGCACGCTTCGCAGCATGCGCGACCATCAGTCATACCTGGTTATACTTTGAGTTATGAAGACCGCGATCTCCGTTCCAGACGACACCTTCGAGCGAGCCACCCGTCGCGCTCGGGACCTTGGGCTGAGCCGTTCGGAGTTTTTTGCACGTGCCGCGAACAGGTACCTCGAGGAGCTGGACGCACGTTCAGTAACTGCGCAGATTGATGCCGCCGCGAAGCAGGTCGGAGGCTTCGACGAGTCGAGCGCGGTGGCTGTTGAATCCGGTCATCAGGTCCTGCTCGACACCAACGACGAATGGTGACCGAACGCGGCGGCGTGTACTGGGCTGATCTGGGACCAGCCATCGGAAGCCGCCCCACGAAGAGGCGACCTGTGCTGGTTGTGCAGGCAAACGGCTACAACGCGAGTCGCTTGGCGACTGTGCTGGCCACCGTCATTACCTCCAACACCGCTCTGGCAGCGATGCCAGGCAACGTGTTCCTACCTGCCGCCGGGACGGGACTACCTCGTGATTCCGTGGTCAACGTGACGGCCGTTGTCACGCTCAACAAGTCGGACCTGACCGATCACGTCGGGCAAATTCAGGGCAACTTGCTCAACGATGTCGATCGCGGACTGCGCCGCGTCCTCGATCTGTAGCCAACATTGAAGGACCAGAACACTGCTCGCTGACCGGTGCTTCCGCAGGAGAAGCATGCCTTACGCCCAACCGGATCATCAGTGAGACAGCTCGAGATCGAGTGCGTGATCGATCGGGTACATCGCCTTTGACAGGCCCAACAGCATCACCCTCTCAGGTCGGCTCGCGGCACCCCTGGTCCTCGCGGCGCCAAAGCGGTCGCAGCGGTGGGAGGACATCGCGGATGCGTTCGTCGGGCGGTCTGGCCCGGACTGGGAACGCGACCGCGACCTAGTTGATCAGTCTGTGGTTAATCCGTGGGACTGCCGTCGGTGAG
>JBBSQO010000089.1:0-7388 GCA_038244025.1 Propionibacteriales bacterium | reverse complement strand
GGCAGCGACGAGTAGTTCTCACTCGGCCGCTTGCCATGCCAGGTTGGTGCATAGAGGATGACCGGGTTGGGCTTCTCGGCGATGGGCCGGCGATCGACGCGGATGCTGTCGGTCTGCGGACGACCGATGATGTGAAACTTTTCCGCCGGGATGGTCACACCATGGTTGGCGTAGCGGTCAATGGCCGCCTGCCCGGCCACGAACAGGTGGTCGTACCGGGCACTCTTGGCGGCATAGCTGGGTGGCTTGTCCCCGTCCCCGTGGTGGACAAAGACGCTCTGGATGTCCTTGTTGGCTAGGAAGATCGAGTTCCGGGCGGAGTTGTGCGGATAGAACGCCACCCGAACGCTGGCCGGAATGATCGTGTTCACCGCCGCGGCCGTAGCCGCGCTCGCGACGATGACGGGGGCGCTCGTCATCGCGGCCAGCGGCGCGAGAGTGGCCGGTTTCAGCGTGACGATCAGGTACGGCACCGCTAGCTGGCGGAAGTGCTTCTCCCACATCTCCACCTGGTAGGTAAGGGTGCCATCGTAGGGAACGACGAACTTCGGTCGCAGCGCCTTGATCTCCCGCAGCGCCCGGTACCGGGCCAGGTCAGCGAACCGCCAGGCGATCATGGTTGTCAGGAAGGTGACAAGGACAGCCAGCAGGACCAGCATGCCGAGTGCCCAGGTCGGTGCCGAAACCACCGCCAGTACGCCGGTGACAGCTATCACGACCCAGAGCATCCGCAGCGCCCACATCGGGTGCATTCCGGGTGCGGAGACGCGTCCGGTCGCTGCGGTCAGGTTCGCCACCAACAACGGCCGGGTGCCGAGCAGGCGGGGCTGGGCCCCCGCCAGCCACAGCGCTATGACCACCGCGGCGCAGCCGGCCCACACCGACGGAGCCCACACCATTGGAGCGGGACTGACGTCACGGCTCAGATAGAGGGCACCGAAGCCGACCGTCAGCAGCGTGCCGGCGATCACGGCCGGGTCAGTCCTGCGGGCAACCTTGCTGTTCGGCCGGAAGAGAACGGCAGCCTCGACCAGCCAGCAGCCGGTCGCCAGTGCGAGCCCGGTCAGCCGGCCGAGCAGATTCGGTCCGGCGGCGAGGAGAAACACCGCGGCAACAGCGGCCACGGCGGTGGGCGCATACAGCACAAGCGGCGGCAGGAGCTCAGAGAGGATCCGGCGCGCTCTCCGAACGCGGCTCCTGGTCCCTTTCGGCAAGCCCACGCCGCCATCCTGCCATTTTCGCTAGCTGCCTTCCATCACCGCCACGGCCTGTCGTGTCGCGCTTGTCTATCATTTGCGCTGTCTTTTATTTGCGCGGTCTATCGTGCCGGGGGCTGTCGATCGTGTCCGCGGCTGAGCCCGTGGCTGCAGCCTGTGGTTCCGTTCTTCTACGCTGGGGAGGTGGAAGCCGACCCGAAGGCCGAACTACAGCAGTTCCGCGACAGCATCGACAACATGGATGCTGCCCTGGTCCATCTGCTGGCCGAGCGGTTCAGGATCACCCAGCAGGTGGGCATCTTGAAGGCCAGACATGGGCTGCCGGCTGCCGATCCCGCCCGTGAGGCTGAACAGATAGAGCGGCTCCGCCTGCTGGCCAAACAGGCTCGGTTGGATCCGGAGTTCGCCGAGAAGTTCCTCAACTTCGTGGTTGCCGAGGTGGTCCGTCATCACCAGTCGATTGCCCGGTCCGGCACTCCTGAGCCCGGAGTCGATCAGGGCAGGTAGTACGTCGGGTTCGGCAGCTTGTAGGCCCTCTTCGGATGGCCGCCCAGCCAGATCACTGAACTGGTCACGAAAGTTGGCCACAATGCGGTAGCCGCCACCCGGCGCTGTCTGCAGGTGCTTGCGGGTCTGTGACTTGTACTCGATGGTGGTGCACTTCACCGCCGCGTTCCCTACGGTCTTCTCCGAGGTGACCATGGTGGTCGTGGCCGGGAACCGCTGGCCCTGCACCCAGGAATTTTGCCTGGCCGGGTCGAAGGTGAATCCTAGGTCGTCGACTTCCATGTCATAGGTCCACAGGGTCGTGTCGTCGGCGTCGAAGACGACGGCGGGTTTCTTACCCTTCCAGAGCGCATGGGTGTATCGCGCCCACAGCTGGCGATGTTCACGCCGCAGAATGCTCGACATCTCGGAGATGTACGGTGACTTCTTCTTGTCGGCAATGCCGGTGCCGGGGTCGCCGTAGTAGGTGGCGATGGTCTTCTTAACCGAGTCGATGTTCGTTCAGGCACCTCAGACTGGAGAAACTGGTCAAAGAGTGCACGTATCTGGACCTTAGGTTCAATGGGTCATGCAATCTGTGACCACTTTTCACCCGCGTCAGCCGGCGGCTCGGGCCGCCGCCCGGCCGGCCGCCCGACCGGAAAACAGGCAGCCGCCAAGGAAGGTCCCCTCCAACGCGCGGTAGCCATGCATACCGCCGCCGCCGAACCCGGCCGCCTCGCCGGCGGCGTACACCCCGGGTAGTGCAGTCCCGTCGGCACGCAGCACCCGGCCATCAAGATCGGTCTCCAGACCACCTAGGGTTTTGCGGGTCAGGATATGCAGCCGTACGGCCAGCAACGGTCCGCCGCTGCTGGCCACCCCCTGGCCGGGCAGGCGCTGATCGAGCATCCCGTGCGGGCGTACCACCCGGATCAGCCGGTCACCGAGGAACTTGCGGGCAGCATTGGTGGCCACCACCTGCGGGTCCTTGCCGAGCCCGGAGCAGACCTGTAGATCGCGCGCCTCAATCACCTGTCGCAGCGACTCAGCGTCGATGAGTCGTTCGCCGGTCAGGGTGTTCATCTTGGTCGCCAGCTCCGACACGGTGGGGGCGGTGAGGAAGTCGACACCCTTGTCGATGAAGGCCTGCAGCTCCGGAGTGGGGCCGGGCTTGACCCGGTCGAGCAGCCTGCGGAGGCTCTTGTGGGTCAAATCGGCATTTTGTTCCGAACCGGACAGGGCGAGCTCGGCGCCCGCGGTCGCCAGGTCGAGCACGAACCAGGAATGGTCATATCCCGTCGACGTGACATGGCGGAGTGCACCGAGGGCGTCGAAACCCGGGAAGAGCGGGGTCGGCAGTCGCTGGCCATGGGCATCGAGCCACAGCGACGACGGGCCGGGCAGGATCCTGATGCCGTGCTCGGGCCACAGCGGGGAGTGGTTGATGACACCTTCGGGGTAGTGCCACATCCGGTCGGCGTTGATCAGCCGGCCGCCAGCGGTTTCGACCACCTGCAGCATCGTCCCGTCCACATAGTCCGGGACGCCGGCAATCAGGTGGGCCGGGGCCGCACCCCACTGGGTCGGCCAGCTGGCCCGTACCCGGTCGACGTTGGCACCGATGCCGCCGCTGGCGGCCACGACCGCCTGCGCGGTGCTGGAGAACTCACCGACCGGGGTACGGTCACTGTGCAGGCCCCTGGGCGCGCTCGAGGGCCCCAGCACTTGGCCGCTGACCCGAACGCCGGACTCCTCCGCCACCAGGGAGCGGACCAGATGCCGGCTACGGATGCTGACCAGCGGTGACGCCAGCGCCGCGTTGGCGAACGGTTCG
Organism: Propionibacteriales bacterium; assembly: GCA_038244025.1. Lineage (GTDB taxonomy): Bacteria > Actinomycetota > Actinomycetes > Propionibacteriales > Propionibacteriaceae > Microlunatus. The sequence goes on along the minus strand of JBBSQO010000089.1, from coordinate 3,848 downwards.
ACCAGTCCGGGCCCGGTGCCCCAGGTGACATGGAAACGGGGCACGGAGTTGCCATGTCCGGGCACCGCGTAGCCGCCTCGCTCGGCCCACTGAACCAACGGGAAGAACTTCACCCCGAGTCCGTGGAGCCAGCGGCGCTGCTCCCCGGACGCGAAGTGCACATAGGCCTCGGCCCAACGGCGCGGCCAGTAGTCCTCGGCCCGGTCGAAGGCAGCAGCGCCCAGCCAGTCGGCCAGGGCCAGCTCTTCGGAGTCGTGCACCCGGAGTCGCCGCTGTTCGGGTGTGTCCACTCCGAACAGACCGCCGAAGGACCAGTGCGCCTGGCCGCCCAGTGACTGCAGCGGCTCACCATCCAGCAACAGCACCGAGCGTCCGGCAGCCGCGAGCTCGGTGCTCGCCACCAGGCCGGACAGGCCAGCGCCAACGACGATGACATCGGCATCCATGGCCACATCGTGCCAGATAGACTCAGCTCTCGTGGAGAACCATGGAAACACCTGAGAGGCTGCCGCATCCATGACCCAGCACGAGCATGATCTGGTCATTGTCGTCGATTTCGGCGCGCAGTACGCACAGCTGATCGCCCGCCGGGTCCGGGAGGCAAACGTCTACTCCGAGATCATGCCGCACACCGCCACCCCTGAGATGGTCATGGCTCGCCAGCCGGCCGCGATCATTCTCTCCGGTGGCCCGCAGTCCGTCTATAGTCCCGGCGCGCCGCAGGTCGACCCGCGGTTGTTCGAGGCCGGGGTGCCGGTGCTCGGCATCTGCTACGGCTTCCAGGCAATGGCGCAGGCGCTCGGCGGTGAGGTGGCGAGGACCGGTCTGAGCGAGTTCGGCCGTACCCAGCCAGCGGTCGCCGAGACGGGGACCCTGCTGGCCGGGGTCGACGACCAGCTCAATGTGTGGATGAGCCACGGGGACGCCGTTTCGCTGCCACCACCGGGATTCACCGCACTTGCCCGTACGTCAGGCGCAGCGGTGGCTGCCTTCGAGGCCGCGGATCGCCGACTGGCCGGTGTGCAATGGCATCCGGAGGTCCAGCACAGCCAGGCCGGTCAGCTGGTGCTGGAGCGCTTCCTGTTCGAGGTGGCGGGGTGCCGGCCGAACTGGACGGCAGCCAATATCATCGATGAGTCCGTCGCCGCGATCCGGTCCCAGGTCGGTGACAGTCGGGTACTCTGTGGTCTGTCCGGTGGGGTGGACTCGGCCGTCGCCGCAGCACTTGTCCAGCGAGCCGTCGGCGGTCAGCTGACCTGCGTCTTCGTTGATCATGGACTGCTGCGCAAGGGCGAGGCCGAGCAGGTGGAACGCGACTTTGTGGCTGCCACAGGTGTCGATCTGCTGGTGGCGCCGGTGGCGGACCAGTTCATTGCTGCTCTGGTGGGGGTGAGCGATCCGGAGGAAAAGCGGAAGATCATCGGCCGCGAGTTCATCCGGACCTTTGAGGGTGCCGCACGCAAGATCCAGGCCGAGAGCGAGATCGAGTTCCTGGTGCAGGGCACTCTCTATCCCGACGTGGTTGAGTCCGGCGGTGGCGAGGGTGCGGCCAACATCAAGAGTCACCACAATGTCGGTGGCTTGCCGGACGACCTGCAGTTCACTTTGATCGAGCCGCTGCGGGCGCTGTTCAAGGATGAGGTACGGGCGGTGGGCGAGCAGCTGGGGCTGCCGGCCGAGATCGTCTGGCGGCAGCCGTTCCCCGGTCCCGGCTTGGGGATCCGGATCGTCGGTGAGGTCACCCGGGAGCGCCTCGACGTGCTGCGGGAGGCGGACGCCATTGCCCGAGCCGAGCTGACGGCCGCCGGGTTGGACCGCGACATCTGGCAGTTCCCGGTGGTGCTGCTGGCCGAGGTGCGCTCGGTCGGCGTTCAGGGCGATGGCCGGACCTACGGTCACCCCATCGTGCTGCGTCCGGTCACCAGCGAGGACGCGATGACCGCCGACTGGGGTCGGCTGCCGTACGACCTGCTGGAGAAGATCAGTACCCGAATCACCAACGAGGTTCGGGAGGTGAACCGGGTGGTCGTCGACATCACCAGCAAGCCGCCCGGCACCATCGAGTGGGAGTGACCCGGGCCGGCTCGGGCTAGCGCGGGCTGTTGCCTGGCTGTTGCCAGGGCGGACCCTCCTCACCCCAGACCTCCCGCTCCTCAGGTTGCGGTGACTGGCGTGGCGGAGTTGCTGCCGGGCGGTTCGGCGGTGCCGGGCTGGCCTGCGGGCTGGGGGCTGGTGCCTGGCCGGTGCTGCCCGTGGTCGGCCCGGAAGTGCTGCCGTACGGTGGATAACCCGGCGCCTGCTGCTGGCCGGGATGCACGGGCGGGTAGTACGGCGGTGGGGACGAGCCTTCCTCCGGGATGACCAGCAATGCCACCAGGTAGGCGAGCAGCCCGAAACCGGTGAAGAGCGCGATCAGCACGGTCAGCACCCGGACCAGCGTCGGATCCATGTTCAGGTACTTGGCCAGGCCGCCGCAAACGCCGCCGATCACCCGGTCGGTGCTGCTCCTCTCCAGTCTTCTCGGCTGCTGGGGATAGGGGGTAGTCATGGTGTGTCCTCTCTACTTCTGCTGGATGGTCTACTTCTGCTGGATGGTTTCTCTCTTAGGCGAACTACGTTTCCTGCCGCTGCTGCGGTCAGGGTGGTGAGACACTCACTCCCAACATCGCTCGCCGCGAGGGCTGGTACTCGCTCCGCTCGTGCGCTCAGCCATGATTCCTGGACAGGGACAGTCCGAGCACCCCGACCGCGATCAGGCCGAGTGGCACCGCAACCTTCAACGCCGCCCAGTCGACCGGCCCGCCGAACGTAAGCCAGAGGGAGACCACTGCCACCGCGGTGAGCAGCAAGCCAGTGATCAGCGACAAGACATCGATGCGGCGCTTCATGAGACCACCACTCGCCCAGTGTTGGCGTGCAGCTTGAGGGTCAGCACCGGCTTGTCCAGGTTCGGCAGCTGCTCCTTCGTACCCCGGACATCCAGCCCACCACCGTCCTGGCCAAGCACATCGAAGGAGCCGGCATCGAGCCCGTACTCGATCCGGACGTTCGCCTCCGGCGGAATCCACACCTGCAGCAAGCCTGCCTTCAAAACCGCGCTGAAGGTCTGGTTCCTTGATACCGCGACCTGACGCAGGTCCACCTCAACCCGGCCGGCACCACCCTGGTACGTCGATGGCATCTCGGTCAAAGAGGCGTAGCTGATGACCTGCGGGTTGGCGAACCGCGTCGGGTGCCCCACCGTCGCGGACGCCGAGGTGATGGCGAGCCCCAGCAGCAAGACGAAACCGGCGAGCAGCAGGCCTCGAGCCCGGCCGAAGAACGCGGCCAGCACCAAGGTGAGCCCAACCACGAGCAGAGCGGCGCCGAAGTAGGCCGCGACCGGCACTGCGGCTGCGATTGCATCGGCGGCGCCCAGGCCCGACAGCACCAGACCGAGGACCAGCAGCGAGATCCAGCGCAGCCGCCTGGCGGCCGGCGAGTCAGCCCGTCGGCTGAGGCTGGCTGTGCTGACCGAGCCGGTTGGGCCGGCAGTGACGGCAGAGCCGGTGAGAGCGCCGCCGGGCGCGGCAGGGCCGGTGAGCGCGCCGCCGGTCGCGGCAGGGCCCGGCGGTGGGGCGGTGAAGATGCCGACCGGATCGGGGTGAGCAAAGAAGGCAGCATGGTCCTCCTCGATGTCCTGAAGTGCGGCTGCGGGCTGCTTCGGGGCTGGCTGGTTTGGGGCCGGCAGGTTCGGAACCAGCCGGTCCGGACCCTGCTGCACTGACGTGGCGTGCCCTTGATAGGTCGCGGAGTGCCCCTGATGGGCAGCAAACACCCGGGCCTGCCAGGCGCGGGCCGCCTCGGTG
>JBBSQO010000088.1:0-7397 GCA_038244025.1 Propionibacteriales bacterium | reverse complement strand
GGCGGCATCACTGCGGGAATGTTCGGAAGAGTAGGCGCTGGGATTGGAGATGGCGTAGACATTGCTGGCTCCCAGGGCATCACAGGCGATGGTGGCCACCAGGGCGGAGTCGATGCCGCCGGACAGCCCCTGATAAACGTGTCTGACACCGTTCTTGCCGCAATAGTCCCGCAGTCCCAGCACCAGCGCCGTATAGATCTCCTCAAGATCACTGAGGCGGTCGAATCTTTTTGGCACGATCGGGTCGGCCGCCGGTTCGCTCGTCTCGCTGATCATGGTTCTGCTGATCGTCATCCCACTGGCGCCGGCCCGGCCGGTCGACGCGAGGGTCGCTGTAGCGGCCGGCAGCTCCAGGTCGCAGACCAGCAGTCGTTCGGTGAACTGTGGTCCCCGGACCAGTATCGATCCGCCCCGATTGCAGATCAGCGAGTCGCCATCGAAGACAAGCTCGTCCTGGCCACCTACCTGGTTGACGTAGGCCAGCGCGCAACCGGCCTCTTGGGCGCGTCTGGCCACCAGCTCGCCGCGAGCGTCATCCTTGTTCCGTTCGTATGGGGAGGCGTTGATCACCGCCAGCAGCCCGGCCTGCGCCTCCGCGGCGGCCACCACCGGACCGCCTTCTTGCCACAGATCCTCACAGATGGCGATTGCCACGTCGATGCCGCAGACCCTGATCAGCGGCAGATCGTTGCCCGGCTCGAAGTAGCGGAACTCGTCAAAGACGCCGTAGTTGGGCAGGTGGTGCTTGGCGTAGGTCGCGACGACGGCTCCGGCGTGGATGACGGCGGCCTTATTCTGTGGCCGGCCCGCCTCGGTGCGATCCAGGTAACCGACGACCACGACGACGTCAGCCAGGCCGGCTTCGGCAAGCCGATCGGTGAGCTCCGTCACCGCCTTGATGGAGGCTGCGACAAAGGTGCTGCGGTGCGCGAGATCCTCGACCGGGTAGCCGGTGATCACCATTTCAGGCAACAACACCAGCTGTGCCCCGGCCTCGGCCGCGTCGCGGCACCAGTCCAGTACGGCATCAGTGTTGGGGCCGATGGCACCAACACAAGGGTTCATCTGAGCCAGGGCTATCCGGATATGAGCCACAATTCCAGCCTAGCCAGTACGCTGCTCGCGACGGAACCTCGGTGCACTGGCGAGCTCGTAACGTCGCTGTTACCTAAGTCACGGCAGACTGGGCTAATGGACAAACAAACCGAGTTCGTATTGCGGGCCGTCGAAGAGCGTGATGTGCGCTTCGTCCGGTTGTGGTTCACCGACGTGCTGGGCTTCCTCAAGTCGGTGGCGATCGCGCCCGCCGAGCTGGAGGGTGCCTTCAGCGAGGGGATTGGCTTCGATGGCTCGGCAATCGAGGGTTTCGCCCGGGTCTATGAGTCCGACATGGTGGCCCGACCTGATCCAGCTACGTTTCAGATCTTGCCGTGGCGTGACCAGAAACCGGCGACGGCGCGGATGTTCTGCGATATCAGGATGCCGGACGGGTCGCCCTCGTACGCCGATCCGCGGTACGTGCTGAAGCGAGCCCTGAAGAAGGCGGGCGATCTCGGGTTCACCTTCTACACCCATCCGGAGGTGGAGTTCTTCCTGTTCAAGGATCCGGTGGTCCCTGGTCAGCAGCCGGCCCCAGTGGACCAGTCGGGCTATTTCGACCACACGCCGCAGAGCGTGGACAGCGACTTTCGACGCGAGGCGATCACCATGCTGGAGCAGATGGGCATCTCGGTCGAGTTCTCCCATCACGAAGGAGCACCGGGTCAGCAGGAGATCGACCTGCGCTACGCCGACGCCTTGTCGATGGCGGACAACATCATGACCTTCCGGGTGGTGATCAAGGAGGTGGCGCTGTCCCAGGGCATCCGTGCCTCGTTCATGCCGAAGCCGTTCACCCAATGGCCGGGCTCGGGAATGCACACGCACCTGTCACTGTTCGAGGGCGACAACAATGCCTTCTTCGATGCCAGTGCCGAATATCACCTGTCCAAGGTGGCCCGGCACTTCATTGCGGGCCTGCTTAAGCATGCCGCCGAAATTACCGCGGTCACCAACCAGTGGGTCAACTCCTACAAACGTCTGGCCGGTGGCGGGGAGGCGCCGAGCTATGTCTGCTGGGGCCGGAACAACCGGTCAGCGCTGGTCCGGGTGCCGATGTACAAGCCGAGCAAGGGTGCCTCGGCCCGGGTCGAGCTACGCTCCATCGACTCTGCGGCAAATCCCTATCTGGCCTATGCCCTGATGCTGGCGGCCGGACTGGCCGGAGTGCAGGGGGAGTATGAGCTGCCGATGGGGGCAGAGGACGATGTCTGGTCGTTGACCGAACGTGAGCGGCAGGCGCTTGGGATCGAGCCGTTGCCGCACAACCTGGGTGAGGCGGTCCACATCATGGAGAACTCCGAACTGGTGGCTGACACGCTGGGTGAGCATGTCTTCGACTTTTTCCTGCGCAACAAGCGGGCCGAGTTCGAAGAGTACCGTCGCCAGGTGACTCCGATTGAGCTGGAGTACCTGCTGCCGAGGCTGTAGGGACTGAGCCAAGACTCTGGAAAACTGACACCAGTCGCATCGGCGATGTCCAGACCAGCCTGGGGCGGTTGGCGCTGGCTGTCTGGCGCCGAGTTTTCAGATGACGAACCACTCGACTGCGTCGCCCGCCGCTACCTCCGATCCCCGGCGAACTTCTGCCGCTGACCACTAAGTTGTCCCTATGGCTGCCACCGACGAGATGCTTCCGGTCGTGAAACCAGTGGTGCTCGTCGTGATGGGTGTGTCGGGCTGCGGGAAGTCCACCGTCGCCGCGCTCCTGGCGGGTCACCTGGGATGGCCCTTTGAGGAGGGTGATGACATGCATCCGAAGTCGAAAGTCGCGAAGATGGCAGCCGGACTCCCGCTGACGGATGAGGACAGATGGCTGTGGCTTGCCCGGGTGGCTGGCTGGGTTGATGGGCGGCTGGACACCTGCCAGAGCGCTCTGATCACCTGTTCGGCGCTGAAGCGTTCCTATCGCGACGTGATCAACCGACGCGGAACCGGTGTCGTCTTTGTCTACCTGGCGGGGTCGATCGAGACCATCTCCGCGCGCCTCGCCGTACGCCACGACCACTACATGCCGATGAGCCTGCTGCAAAGCCAGTTCGACGCTCTTGAGGAACCAACCTCCGACGAGCCAGAGATTCGGGTGGACGTCGGACCGCCGCCCGAGGCCATCACCCAGCAGATCATCGATCAGCTCGGGCTCAGCAGAGCAGGTCAATGATGCCGGCTGCTGGCTGGTGGAGGAATAGCTCAGGCACCGCCTCACCGCAGGACTGGCAACAACCCAGACAGGTCGGCCCGGGTCCCGCTGGCCGAGACGATCCCCGCTGCCCGGGCATCGGCCCAGAGCAACCTCCCGGTGGCCATCCGGATGAAGGTCAGCGGGTCGGTCTCGACCACGTTGGGCGGGGTGCCGCGGGTATGGGTGGGGCCCGGTTCGTCGGTGCCGCACTGGACTGCGGCGAACGGCGGCATCCGTACCTCCAGCGAACGGCCGGGGTGGCTATCGGCCATCAGCTCAGCGAGCGTACGGGTGCACTGCGCCAACGCGTTGCGGTCCAACACCACCGAAGCGCGGTCAGGTAAGGACTGGGACAGGTCATCGGCGTGCACCACCAGCTCGACGACCCGGGTCCGGAGGAAGTCCGGTGTCCTGAGCGGACCTCGCGGAGTGTCAATCACCGGAGCCAATGGCCCGGCCAGCCGGGATGCCACCTCGATAAGCAGCCGGCCCAGCCGCTCGGTCAGCTCCGCTCCGCAATGGTCGCCGGTCAACTCTCGCGTCGCCTCGTCGATGGCGGCCACGTCCCGGCGGTAGTGGCTGACGGAGGTAGGCGTCGGCAGCGGTGACTGTGCCGCCGGCTGGTCCAGCAGCCGCAGCATGCCAACCTGAACCAGCACCAGATGGCCGGTCAGGGTGCGTAGGTCCCAGCCGGGCAGGATGCTGGCGGATCGGAAGTCATCCGGCGCCAGAGTGAGAAGGAAGTCGTGCAGGTTTCGCGCCTGAGCCTGCAGGTTGGCGACCGTCCTGACACGTTGTTTGTCGGTACGTCCGGCGACCATATTCTGCGACCCTAGCAGGTAGCCGCGCCGTGGTTCGGCGATGAGCTGGGGGGCACACCATAGTGATCAGGTTCGTGAGTTCGTCGGGGCCATGACTCAGTCAAGACTCTGGAAAGCTGACACCAGTCGTCTCGGCCATGTCCAGGCCAGCCCCGGGGCGGTTGGCCGCTGGCTGACTGACGCCAAGTTTTCAGATGAAGAAGCACTCGACAGCGCCGCCGGCCGCTACCTCGACCACCCTTGACCCCGACGAACTTCTGCCGCTGACCACTAGCATCACTGTTGTGAGCCGACTGGAGACGACCCAGGGGGCGCTGGCCCGCCGCGGATTCGTTGATCCGGCGGCAGCCAAGCGGTTACTGGAGTCCTGGCAGAGCGGCCAGCAACCGCTGCTCGACCTGATCGCCGACACCGCCGATGCCGACCTGGCGCTGGCCGGGCTTGATCGGCTGCGGGGAAAGGCGCCGTCGCTGCTGGACGACCTGCTGGCCAACTCGGTCCTGGCCCGGCAGCTGATCATGGTGCTGGGTGCCAGTGTGGCCATGCAGCAACATCTGGTCCGGCACCCAGAAGCAATCGGCCAGCTGGAACGCCCGGTCGTGCGCGCGGATCGCAACCTGTTGCGGGCCGAGATGCTGTCCTCAGTCGGTGCCGACCCCGACATCGCCACACCGCTGGCCGAACACCGCAGTGGCGACGAGCTGCGGGTGGCCTACCGCACTGCCCTGCTGAGAGTCACCGCCCGGGATCTGTGTGCGGCCGACCAGGTCGAGGCGATGGAGGACGTGGCCGCCGAGCTGGCCGATCTGGCCGACGCGACGCTGGAAGCGGCGCTGGCGATTGCCCGGGTGGCCGCCGGTGAGGCGGTGACCCGATGCCGGCTGGCGGTGGTCGCGCTCGGCAAGTGCGGTGGCCAGGAGCTCAACTATGTCAGCGATGTCGATGTCCTCTTTGTGGCCGAACCGGCGCTGGACGAGGCCGGGGAGTCGAGAGCTTCGGGTCAGGACGCCGTGGTGGTCGCTACTCCGATTGCCGCCGAGCTGATGAGGATCTGTTCGGCCCACACCGCCGCCGGAACGATCTGGGAGGTCGACGCGGCACTGCGGCCGGAAGGTCATGCCGGGCCGCTGGTGCGTACCTTGGCCAGCCACCAGGCCTACTACCAGAAATGGGCCAAGACCTGGGAGTTCCAGGCCATGTTGAAGGCTCGTCCCTGCGCCGGCGATCTGGAGCTGGGGCAGCAGTTTGTGGACCTGGTCGCCAAAGGGGTCTGGCAGGTTGCCGAACGTGATCATTTCGTCGCCGATACCCAGGCCATGCGAAAACGCGTTGTTGATCACATCCCGATCCGGGAGGCCACCCGCGAGCTGAAGCTGGGCGAGGGTGGCCTGCGGGACGTGGAGTTCTCGGTCCAGCTGCTTCAGCTGGTCCACGGCCGTGCAGACGAGCGGCTGCGGGCCCGCGGAACCTTGGTCGGGCTGCAGGCCTTGATAGACAACGGCTATGTCGGTCGCGAGGATGGCAAGGACTTCGCCGATGCCTACCGTTTCCTGCGTACGCTGGAGCACCGAATCCAGCTGTTCCGGCTGCGCCGCACCCATCTGCTGCCCGAAGATGGCCAAGATCTTCAGCGACTGGGCCGCTCCCTCGGTTACGCCGGCGGTGCAGAGGAGCTGCAGCGGAACCGCAAGGCTTGCACCGCGGTGGTCCGGCGGCTGCGTGAGCGACTGTTCTACTCACCGCTGCTCGACGCGGTCGCGAGGATTCCGTCCTCAGAGCTGCGGTTGACGACGACGGCTGCGACGGACCGCCTCAAGGCGCTGGGCTTCGCTGACCCGGGCGCAGCGCTGCGGCACATCGCCGCGCTGAGCCAGGGGGTCAGCCGGCAGGCCGAGATCCAACGGCAGCTGCTCCCCGCGATGCTGGGCTGGTTCGCCGCGGCCCCGAACCCTGATCATGGTCTGCTGGCCTTCCGCCAGGTCTCGGAGGCGCTGGGCAGGACGCCGTGGTATCTGCGGGCTCTGCGCGACGAAGGCATGATGGCCGAGCGGTTGGCCCGGATCCTCGCCTCCAGCCGGTACGCGGTCCAGCTGTTGACCCGGGCGCCCCAGACCGTACAGATGCTGGCCGATGATGACGAGCTGGTGCCGCGGTCACTGGACGAGCTCTCTACCGAGATGGGCGCTGCTGCCGGCCGCCAACAGGATCCGGCCGCGGCGGTGGAGGCCATCCGGGCCATCCGGCGCCGGGAGCTGTTCCGGGTGGCTGCCGGCGATCTGCTCGGCCTCAACGACGTACTGACGGTGGGCGACGCGCTGACGGACCTGGCCTCGGCCACCATAGATATTGCCTTGGGGGTGGCTGTGCAGTCGTCGGGTGCCGACCAGGTACCGGCGATGGCGGTGATCGCGATGGGCCGCTGGGGTGGCCGGGAGATGTCCTATGCCTCCGACGCCGACGCCATGTTCGTGCTCGACGATGCTGGCGCAACTGCAGAGAGAGACCCGGTTAAGGTCGCTGCGGCGATCATCACCCAGACCCGGCAGCTGCTCACCAAGCCCGGCGTCGATCCGGTGCTGAGCATTGACATTGACCTGAGACCGGAGGGCAAGGGCGGAGCACCGATCCGGTCCCTGTCTGCCTATCGGAGCTACTACAGTAAGTGGTCCGCCACCTGGGAGCTGCAGGCCTTGGTCCGCGCCGACGCACTGGCCGGCGAGGCCGGGCTGGGCCGGGAGCTGATGGCAGAGATTGATCAACGAAGGTGGCCGGAGGGCGGGCTGAGCAGCCGGCAGCTGATGGAGATCCGGAAGATGAAGGCCAGGGTGGAGTCCGAACGGCTGCCCCGGGGAGCTGACCCGGCCACGCACACCAAGCTCGGACCCGGTGGACTGGCCGACATCGAGTGGACCGTCCAGCTGCTGCAGCTGCAACATGGTTGGCGGCTGCCGGCCCTGCGCACCACGAGGACGATCGAGGCGCTCCGGGCAGCCTGCAGGCAGGCGCTGGTCACCGAAGCCGATGCACACGATCTTGAGGTGGCCTGGCTGTTTGCCAGTCGGGTCCGCAACCAGATCATGCTCGTCCGTGGCAGGGCGTCGGACTCGTTCCCGACCGATAGCAGGGAGCTGGCTGCAGTAGCTGAGCTGATGGGTTTTGGACCTGCGAAGTCGTCGCATTTTCTGGCCGAGTACCGCCGAATCAGCAGGCGAGCTCGTACGGTGGTAGAGAAGGTGTTCTGGGGTGACGGCACGAATTTGCCGCAGCTGCGGTGATCGGGAATCGATGACGGGACG